>JANQFN010000510.1 GCA_028277825.1 Desulfarculaceae bacterium | reverse complement strand
CTTTTTCGCCCTGGGTCCCTTGCTCGGCCTGGGGCCCTGGTATCTGGCCGGCGCCGGGGTGGTGGCCGTGGCCCTGGTGGCGGAGCAGGTACTGGTGGCCATCAAACAGGCCAACATACCCATGGCCTTTTTCACGGTGAACGGCTTTATATCCATCGCCTATTTTCTCTTTTTGGTTGTGGACCGCCTGGCCGGAGGAGTGGCTTGACGCAATTAGAGGTGGACCTTCGCTACCTGGGCGTACTGGACAAGGCCCTGCAAATCTCGGCCGAACTGGGTTACGATGCGGCGGTGCGCTACGTGCGCTCCTCCTATCGGCTGTTGTCCAAGGTCTATCACCCGGATCTGCACCAGGAGAACCGCGAGGCGGCCGAGGAGGGCCAACGCCGCCTCAACGCGGTCAAGGAGCGTCTGGACATGACCCCGGATCAGGATTTGGCCGACTACCTCAAGACCCAGGCCCGGCCCAGCAAGGGCCACCCCCGCATCCTGGTGGTGGAGGACGAGGAGGGCCTGGCCCACAACCTGGCCGACCTTTTGGCCTTGGAGGGCTACCACGTGGCCACCGCCGCCGACGGCGTGGCCGGCCTGCGCGAACACCTCAGTTTCCGGCCCGATTTGGTGATAACCGACATCGTGATGCCCATCATGGACGGAGTGCAGATGGTGCACGCTCTCAAAGACCGCGACCCCGGGCTCAAGGTGATCTTCATGTCCGGTTTTTTCGGCACCCGCTCCATTCAAAACGAACTGATGGAGGAAATCGAGCGCTTCGGCTTTCCCAAGCTATCCAAGCCCTTCCGTCCCAGCCAGCTTTTGGAACTGGTGCGCCGGGCCCTGGGCTGATCCCGCTGGAGGATATTCATGCCGCTGAAATTCCAAGCCACCCGCGCTAAAAGCCGCTTTCTGGACCCGTTTAACAAGTTCGCGCCCAAAGAGGTGGAGGTGGACATCCGCAGCGACCCTCTGAGCGGCGACCGCAGCCGCATCCTGGCCTTCCGCTACCGCGACCTGGGAAAGATCGACCATTCCCTGTATTTGGAGCGCGACCAGGGCCGGCCCTGCCCTTTTTGCCCTCAGAACGTCGATAAGATGGCGGGCCGCTTCCTGCCCGAACTGGTGCCCGAGGGGCTTTTAAGGCGCAACGAGGCGGTGTGCATGCCCAATGTGTTCCCCTACGAGGGCCTGAGCACCGTGGTGGTGATGACCAAGCAGCACTATCGCCGGCCCGGCCAGATCAAGGCCGCCCAGATCAGCGACGCCTTGCTTCTGGCCGCCGAGTCCTTCCGCCGCCTGGCCGTTGGGCTCAGCTACGGCTCGGTGAATTCCAACTATATGATGCCCGCCGGCGCCGGCCTGATTCACCCCCATCTGCAGACCGCGGGCAGCCGGTCGCCCACCGGCTTCCAGGCCAAACTCCAGGCCCGGGCCCGGGCCTTTTCGCGCCGCGAAGGCACAGACATCGTGGACGCCTACCTGGCCCACGAGCGCCAAGACGGCTCCCGCTGGCTGGGCCGGGTGGGGCCGGCAGTGTGGACCGTGGCCTACGCCCCCCGGGGCATTTACGACCTAATGGCCCTGGTGCCCGGCGGCCGGGGGCTTCTGGATTTGAACAAGGCCCAAGTCATGGGGCTGGCCCAGGGCATCGTGCGGGTGCTCAAGTTCTTCGAACGTGCGGGCATCGGCTCTTTCAACCTGGGCCTGCATACGGCCCTGAGGCCCGACACAGGCCTGTACACCATGCTGCGCCTGGTCAGCCGGGTGCACATCCCGCCCATAGGCGTGGATGAGATCAATTATTTTGAAAAGCTGCATGATGAGACGGTCTGCTTTTTGAGCCCCGAAGAAGTGGCCCAAGCCATCAAGCCGCACTGGAAAGATTGAAACATCTCAAAAATTCGTAAAAGGGGGTGAAATGTGTCCCAGAGCCTGACCTTGGGAGCGGTGCTGACCCAGGCGGCGGAGCGCTTCGGCGATCATGAGGCCATAGTGGACCTGCCCAGCGGCGTCCGGCTGAGTTACGCTGAATTGGAGCGGGCCGCTCAGGACCTGGCCCGGGGCTTCATGGCCCTGGGCCTGGAGCCCGGAGCCCACCTGGGCCTGTGGGCACCCAACCTGCCCCAGTGGATCATCGCCATGTTCGCCGCGGCCAAGGCCGGCCTAGTGCTGAACAGCGTGGACACCAGCTTTACGGCCGAGCAGTTGGCCTACCAGCTCAGGCAATCCCAGTGCCGCGCCCTGGTCCTGGCCCCGGGGCTGGAGGGCGAGGAATACTTGCAGGCCTTGACCGGTCTCTGCCCGGAGCTGGAGCAGGCGGCGCCGGGCGGTCTGGCCTGCGCGGACTTTCCCGAACTGAAGCGGGTCATCGTCATGGGCCAGCAGGCCCCGGCCGGCGCCACGGCCTGGGAGAAGGCCCTGAACCTGGGCCGGGAGATATCTCTGGAACAATTGGCCGCGCGTGGTGCAGCAGTTCAACCCCAGGACGCGGCCACCCTGCTCTACACCTCGGGCACCACCGGCCGACCCAAGGGCGTACTCAGCCCCCACCAGGGCATGATCCTCACCTCCATGGCCGGCGGCGACAACCAGCGCCTGAGCCAAGCCGACCGCCTGGTGGTGTCCGTACCCCTGTGCCACATGTTCGGCTGCATCTGCGTGGTGCTCAGCGGGGTGCTCAAGGCCGCCACCCTGGTGATCCCCTCCCGCCTGCCCGAGCCAGGGGCGATTCTAGAGGCGGTGGTGGCGGAAAACTGCACCGCCCTCTACGGCCCGCCAACCTCCTTCATCGCCATGATGCAAGAGCCGGCCTACCGGGAATCGGCCCGGAGTCTGCGCACCGGCATCGTGGCCGGGGCCTCGGTGCCCATGGAGGTGATGCGCCAGGTGGTGGAAGAGATGGGCGTGAGAGACCTCATCGGTGGCTACGGCCAGACCGAGGCCTCCTCATGGATATCGCTGAGCAACCCGGAGGACTCCCTGGAGTTGCGTTCGTCCACCGTGGGCCGTCCGGTGCCAGGCGCCCAGGTCAAGATCGTGGACCCAGTGAGCGGCGCAGAACTGGCAAGGGGTGAAGTGGGCGAGATCTGCGCGCGCGGCCACGTGATGCTGGGCTATTTTGACCTGCCGGCCGAGACCGCCACGGCCCTGGACTCCGACGGCTGGCTGCACACCGGCGATTTGGGCAGTCTGGACACTGGGAATTACCTCAGCATATCCGGCCGGCTCAAGGAGGCCATACGCATCGGCGGCAAAATAGTTTTCCCGGCCGAGGTGGAGCAGGTGCTGTTCAGCCACCCCAAAATCAACAACGCCCAGGTGTTTGGCGTGCCCCACGAGAAGCTGGGCGAGGAGGTGGCCTGCTGGATCAAGCCGGAAAAAGATCAACACATGGATAGTGCTGAAATAGTTGAGTTTTTGCGGGGCAAACTGCCTGACAACCACCTGCCGGTCCACGTCCGATTCGTGGATGAGTTCCCCATGACCCCGGTGGGCAAGATCCAGAAATACAAGATGCGCGAGATGCACATGGCTGGGCCAAAGGGGTGGCCCTTGGAGGAAGGAACTCCTTAAACACAATAAATACTTGACTTTTCCGGTTGAAATCGATATGTAGAATAAGTGGTTGTCCTATTGTGAACCAAGCGAGGTTTGAGCAAATGGATGCCCTGGAAATTCGCAAAAAAGAGTTCGCCCGGCGTCTCAGGGGCCTGGACACCCAGGAGGTGTACGCCTATTTGGGCAAGGTGGCCGAGTTCGTCCAGGACCTGCAGCAAGAGCTAGAGGCCATGGAAGAGCGTTTCAGCACCACCGGCGAGGAACTCAAGGAATACAAGGTCCGCGAGCAGACCTTGGAAGCCACCCTGGCCCAGACGCGGGAGATGGCCGATGAGATCAAGGCCAACGGCGAAAAAGAGGCCCAGTTCATAGTGGCCGAAGCCGAGCTGCAGGCCGAAAAGATCCTCAGCCAGGCCCACACCCGCCTGGCCCGCATCCACGACGACATCACCGAGTTGAAGCGCCAGCGGGCCCAGTTCGAGGTGCGCCTGCGCTCCCTGGTGGAAGCCCACATCAAGCTTCTGGACGTGGAGGCGGACCGCGACCGCGAACTGGACGAGATGGAAGACAAGATCAAGATCTTCAGGGGCCCTGCCTCCTGATCCCTTTGGGTTTGCATATCCAGACAGTCTCTGACGGTTTGAGCGTTATGGTGCGCGTAACGCCGCGCTCCGCCCGGAATCAGGTGGCCGGCGTCATTGACGGTGCGCTCAAGGTGCGCCTCACCGCCCCGCCGGTTCAGGGCGCGGCCAACCAGGCCCTGGTCAAGTTCCTGGCCAAGGCCCTGGGCCTGCCCCGCCGCGGGGTCAGCCTGCTCTCGGGCCACAAGTCGCGCAACAAACGTCTGCTGATTCAGGGCCTGGAGCCCGGGGAACTGCTCCAGCGCCTGGGCTTATGAAACGCCCGGCCCTCATGCTCATGCTCCTGGCCCTGGCCTTCCCGGCCTGGGCCGGCCAGGCGCCGCATCTGTCCATTATCGCGCCCTCAGAAGAACTGGCCGCCCACATCAGACAAGTGGTGCAAAATGCGGACCCCCGCCTGAAGGCCTGGACCGGGGCCGCGCCGCCGCGCATCCGCATCGAGGTGGCTGCCGACCGGCCCGCCTTTGAACGGCGCGTCCGGCAACTGGGCGGTCCCCGCTGGGCCGCGGGCCTGGCCATGCCACGCCAAAACCTGATCCTCCTGCGCTCACCCCGCCAATTGGGCGGCCCAGAGCAGTTCGCACCCCTGTTGCAGCATGAACTGGTGCACCTCTACTTGGCCGCGGGGCTCAAAGGAAGGCATGCCCCCCTGTGGCTGGAGGAGGGTCTGGCCATGCTGCTCTCTGGCGAAGGCGGTTGGGCCCGCACCGGCACCATGACCCGGGCGGTGCTGAACGACGCCCTGTTGCCCCTGGCCGAACTGGAACACCGCTTCCCAGCCGAGGCCTCGGAAGCGGCCCTGGCCTATGCCCAGTCCTATTACCTGGTCACCTGGCTGCTGAACAACTTTGGGGAGGAGAGCCTGCGTCTGATCGTGGCCTCCCTGGCCCAGAACCGTCCACTCACCGCCGCGCTGAAGCGAGCCACCGGCATGAGCCTGGCCACCTTGCAGCGGTCCTTCAGCGAGGACATGAGTTCGCGCTTTTCCTGGCTGGCGCTACTCACCGCCGGCGGCACTCTCTGGGGCCTGGTGGGGGTCTTGGCCGTGGTGGGGCTGGTGATCCGGCGCAGGCGGCAGAAACAGCGCCTGGCCCGGGGCCTGGCCCGGGAGGACGAGGAAGACGTGCAGGGCCCGCCCCGGCGGCGGCAGGGACG
>JANQFN010000446.1 GCA_028277825.1 Desulfarculaceae bacterium | reverse complement strand
GAACCCCGGGCATTGGGGTCGTGCTCGCACTGGGCCAGGATGTCGGCGGCCAGGATATCGGGCGAGGCGGTCTCATCGGCGATGATCTGCACCTCGCTGGGGCCGGCCAGAAAGTCGATGCCGCAGTCGCCGAACACCTGACGCTTGGCCTCGGCCACGAACTGGTTGCCCGGGCCCACAATCAAGTTGACCGGGTCCATGCTCCGGGTGCCGTAGGCCAGAGCGGCGATGGCCTGGGCCCCGCCCAGGCAATACACCTCGTCCACCCCCATCTGGTGCAGGGTGTACTGGATGCCGGGATTGATGCGGCCCTCAGTGCCCGGGGGCGAGCAGACCACGATGCGCTCCACGCCGGCCACCTTGGCCGGCATCACCGACATCACCGCCGCGGTGAGGCAGGGATAGCGCCCGGCGGGCACGTAGCAGCCGCAGGAGCCCACCGGCAACACCCGGTGCCCCATCTGCATGCCGGCATACATCTCGGTCTCAAAATCCTTAAGGCAATCCCGCTGGGCTTGGGCAAAGCGCCCCACCTGCTCCATGGCAAAATCCAGTTCCTCGATCACCAAGGGCGGCAGCTCCTCCGCAGCCCGGGCCAGCTCCTCGGCGCTCACCCGGAAACTGGGCGGTTCGTAGTTGTCGAACTCCTTCTCGTAATACCTGAGGGCCTCGTCGCCCTCCTGCCGCACCCGCTCGATGATGGCGCTGACGATCTTGCGCAACTCTTGCCGGTCTTGTTCTGTCGGCTCCTGGGCCGCCTTTATGAATTTGATGGCCATGATAGCTCCAGCCTTTTTAAATTTAAGTGCCCGCCGCGCTCAACCCTTCCGGAGCACTGGCGGCGGCATTATCTCCAACAGGGCGTCCACGGTGGCGGCCGCGAACCGGGGATCGTTTATGTGCAAATCGAGTTCCTCGATGGTGATTCCTGGCGACAAGTGCTCCCGGAGGCTGTCCAAAAGCACCGCGTCCACCTCGGGGTCATACATGGCGCCGCCGGGCTTGGCGTACATGGACAGGCCCTTTAGGGGCACCAGCAGCCGGGTGGGCCCCTGGGCCCGGTTCAGCTTGGCCGCCATCACCCGGCCCACTTCCTCCATCTCGGCGGCGGTGACCCGGACCAGGGACAGCAAGGGATTGAAGTGATAGGTCTTACGCTCTTTCAGCTCCGGGGGCAGTTCGTCCACCGGACCCTGGATGCGGAAGTCCACGCAGCCGGGCACCACCACCTGGGGGGTGCCGGTGTCGCCGGCCGCCTCCATGCGGTCCGGTCCGCCGGCGTGCAGCCCGCCGAAGAGGTGGTCGGCTATCTCGTGGGTGGTCATGTCCAACACCCCCACGAACAGTCCCTGCCGGATCATGCGCTCCATGGCCCGGCCGCCGGTGCCGTTGGGGTGAAACACCACCACCTCGTAACCCTTGGCCTCCAACAGCTCCCGGGCGGCCATCACCGCCGGGGTGGTGTTGCCGTACATGGTGACCGCCACCGAGCGGCCCAATTGGGTCTCGGTGTGAGTGTAGGCCTCCACCATGCCGCTGATGGCCCCGGCGGCGGCATCGAATATCTTCTGGCTCACCTGGTTCAGGCCCAGGATGTCCACCACCGAGTGCATGATGGTCACGTCGGAAAAGCCGGTAAAGGGCCCGAACTTCTCCCGGCCCTGGGCCACCGGGGTGACGATCAGCTTGGGCACCCCCACCGGCAGGGCATGCATGGCCGTGGCCGCCAACAGGGCGCCGTCATAGCCGCCCAGGGTAATGAGACCCTGCAGCCGGCCCTGGTCGAACAATTCGGTCACGATCTTGACCAGGCCCACCCGGGTGGCGTCCACCGCGTCGCCCCGGCCCAAGGCGGCGATGGCCCGGCTGTTGCTGCCCGCCGCCCGGGCCACCTCCTCCCGGGGCACGTCCGCTTTCACCTGGGGCGCTCCGCCGGTGCCCGAATCGATCACCAGGGTGTTCTGCCCTGCCTCCTCAATCCGTTTTTTGAGGTAGGCCACCTCGTTGCCCTTGGTGTCCAGGGTGGCTATGATCCCCACGGTGGGCTTCATATGATTATCACCTCTGTACAAGCCGGCACCCCTGTCCGGGGCGCCAGCCGGTTGACGGCCTACATGGGGTTGAAAGTGCGGTTGGTGAACTCCCGGTTCTTCACCTCCACCTCGACTTTTTTGATCTCCTCGATGAATTCGGCCATGATCTCGGCCTTGGTGCGGATGATGTCTTTGCCCTTTTGGGCAGTGGCCCTAAAGGGGTTGCCCGGGTTGCCGATCAGACCGGTGTCGCTGTACTCCTGGTGATCCATGGGCACCCAAGCCACGTTGAGCCCGCGCATGGTCAGGTAAGGCGAGCCGTTTGCCTTGGTGAACTTGTCGCTCACGTCGGTGATCCACTTGGGCGGGTGGGTGAAGTCCTTGTCGGTGCGTTCCAGATGCACGATCTTTTTGCCGTAGAGGGTCTCGAAATACATGCACTCAGAGGTCTCCACCTCGCTGGAATGCCAGCCAGGGGCCTCCTCGGGCGGGTTCTCGATCAGAAGGGTGTTTTGCAACAGGTGCGGCACCGCCTCGGCGTCGTTGCGGTAGCAGCAGACAAAGGCGCCGGTCTCGTAGCGCAGGGCTCTGAGGGCCGGGTCCACCGCCTTCATGTTGGAGGTGTGGCCGGTGGCGAAGATCAGTTTGTTGAAGCCGTTGTGAATCAACGAGCGGCCCATGTCATAGAGCACGTTCTGGTAGGTGGCCGCGGAAAAGGTGATGGTTCCCGAGCCCACGCCGGGGGCGTGCAAATGCTGCGGCGAGTAGCCCACCGGCATCAACTGCACGTAGGGCACGTTGGCCAGCTCGGCGGCGATCTGGCAGGGCAGCTCGGTGGCGATGCTGTCGGTGCACACCGGGCAGTGCCGGCCGTGCTGTTCGGTGCTGCCCAGGGGTATGATCACGATGTCGGTCTCTTCCAGCCAGGCCCGCACGTCCAGATAGCCGCAGCGGAACAGGTTGTAGATTTTCTCTTCCTTGACTTCGGGTTGCTCTTGCCATTCCATGATTGCTATCTCCCTCGGTTTTATGCGCTTGCTATTTATCGGTCAGTTGGGGGCACAGCCGCCTTACCTTGGCCAGCGCCTCCAGAATGTCGTCCATGTCCTCGCGGCTGCCCAACAGCACCTGATGCCTGAGGATCAGGGTGCGGTTGCAGGCCTCCTCGGCCTGGGGACAGCCGGGATCGTCCAAGTTCACCACCGTCCGGTAGCGCTCCAGCACCTCGGGGCACAAGAACTGGGTCAGGTTTTCCGGCCGGAACACCGGATTGTGGTAGATGGGTGCGGTATCCCCCGGCAAGAAGGGCACTCCCTCGGCGGCCAGGGCCGCGGCCAGGCGCTGCGGCGCCAAGCCGGCGAACTCATCAGGCTGGTAGCGCAGCAGGTAATAATAGTAGCCGTGCCGCGATTCCTCTTTGCCGTCGCTTATGTGCTCCAGGCCCGGGATTTGGCTGATGTCCTGGTTGAGATAGGCCGCGTTCTCCTGACGGCGCTGGTCTTGCCCAGGAAATTTTTCCAACTGGGCCAACAAAACCGCCGCCTGCATTTCCGAAAGCCGGTAGTTGCTGGAGAGCAGTTGCGAGACATAGGCCGAGGAGCGCCCGGCCCCCTCCCCGGCCAGGCGGCCAAAGGCGGTGAAAGCCCGGAGCCGCTCGGCTATCTCCGGGTCACCCGCCATCACCAGGCCGCCCTCGCCCGCGGTGATGGTCTTGTTGGACTGGAAGCTGAAGGTGGCTGCCTGGCCCCAGGTGCCGGCCCTGCCGCCGGGCAGGCCGGCACCGATGGCCTGGGCGCAGTCTTCCACAATGGCGATGCCCTTGCCTTTGCACAGCTCTTGCAAAGCGGGCATGTCCGCCATCTGGCCGCCCAGATGCACCGGTATCACCGCCGCGGTTGCTTCTGATATCTTGCGCGCCACGTCCGCCGGGTCCAGGCAATAGGTCCGGGGGTCGATGTCAGCGAATACGGGTATGGCCCCCAGCATCAACACCGAGGTGGCGGTTGACAAAAAGGTGTAGCAAGGCACGATAACCTCATCGCCGGGCGAGACCCCCAGGGCGCGCAAGGCGATCTCAATGGCCACGCTGCCGTTGGCCACCGGGTGGGCGAAGTCAGCACCGTGCATCTTGGCAAAGCGCCTGGCGAATTCCACGCCCAGAGATTCGGGGTCATCTCCCCGGGGGCCGGCGAACCAGCGCTGGCCCTCAAGCACCCGGCCCACCTGCTCCAGCTCTGCTCGCTCAGCCTGGGGCCAGGCGGGATAGGGCTCGGCCCTAATCGGAGTGCCACCTAAAACGGCCAGTTTGTCGTTGTCCTGCACCATGATTACTCCAGTGGGTCTTCATCACTGGATTGATGGTGTTCTTCGATCACCTGATAGTGCTGCTCCATGGCCGCCAGCATGGCCCTCTGGTCGCCGGCCCTGATGGCCTCGATCAAAGGGTAATGCAGCTTCAGGGCCTTTTGGGGGTCCAGGTTGGTGCCGAACATGGTGGTGGCCACCCGGGACTTGATGGCCAGAGACTCCCACATTTCCAGAAGCATCTGGTTGCCCAGGGAGGCGACCAGGGCCCGGTGAAAGGCGGTATTGAACTCGGTGTATTTTTCCTTGTCCCCTTTGGCGGCCGCCTCCTCCATTGCCGTCAGGCTGGACTCCAGTTCGGGCAACACCTCGCTTAAACCGGGGCCCAGGCGCCCGATCGCGAAGCACTCCAGGGCTTCGCGCACCTGATAGACCTCCAGAAGCTCCTCCAGGCTGAAGCTTTTTACGCTGGCCCCCTGATGGGGCCTGTGGTCGATGAAACCCTGGGCCTCCAGGCTGCGCATGGCCTCGCGCACCGGCGCCTGGCTGGTGCCCAACTCATCGGCGATCTTCATTTCCTTGAGCCGCTGTCCGGGCTGATAGTGGCCGGCCAGAATGCGCTGTAAAATAATGTCCTTGACCTGTCCGCTGATGCCGTTTCGCTTGATGGGCTGTTCCCTCATGATTTTCCCAATCAAAGCGCTGTAAGATCGTGGCGCAATCAGTTATTAGAGATTATCGATAATCTTTTATCGCACATTATTGCCGGGCTTGTCAATCGGTTTTTTGAAAAACTGGGCATCCAAGTTTCTGCGCCGGCCTGCCCGTTAAATATAGCCAGGAAGCCGAGACAAGGGGCCTGACATTGGTTACAATGGCGGGCGGATGCCGGTCTTTGGCGCCTGGGGCGCCCGCCGGCGGACCCCTTTCTCTGCAGTTCATGATCACGGGAGTGATAGATGTCATCTTATGCGGTGGAACAGGGCGAGGTGCTTTGGCGCCCCTCGCAAGAGGCCAAAGAACAAGCCAATCTCCGCCAATATATGCAGTGGCTGCGCGGTCAACGCGGCCTGAATTTTAAGGACTACGCCAGCCTCTGGGAGTGGTCAGTCAGTGAGATTGAGGCCTTTTGGGAGTCGTTGTGGCAATATTTTGCCATCAAACATTCCCAGCCCTATCACACGGTGCTCTCCCAGCGGCAGATGCCTGGAGGCCGCTGGTTTGAGGGCGCCCGCTTGAACTACGCGGAGCAGGTGTTCAAGGCAATGACCCCCGAGCGCCCCGCCCTGCTCTTCCAATCCGAGAACACCCCCCTCATGGAGGTCTCCTGGCAGGAGCTCTATGACTCGGTGGCCTCGGTGGCCGTCTGGCTAAAGGAGGTGGGCGTGGGCCCCGGCGATAGGGTGGTGGCCTATCTGCCCAACATTCCCGAGACGGTGGCGGCCTTTTTGGCTTGCGCCAGCCTGGGGGCGGTCTGGTCCAGTTGCTCGCCGGACTTTGCCGGCCGCAGCGTGATCGACCGCTTCAGCCAGATAGAGCCCAAATTGCTCATCGCCACCGACGCCTACGTCTACGGGGGCAAGGTGTTTGAGACCAGCGCCGCGGTGAGCGAACTCCAGGCCAACCTGCCCAGCCTGGAACAGGTGGTGCTGGTGCCCTGCCACGATGCGGACCTGGGGCCAATACAGGTGGAGGACGCGGTGGCCTGGGCCGACCTCTTGGGCAATCCCCAGCCCCTGGCCTTTGAGCAGGTCTCCTTCAACCATCCCATGTGGGTGGTGTATTCCTCGGGCACCACGGGCAAGCCCAAAGGCCTGGTGCACAGCCAGGGCGGCATCATGCTGGAGTTTTTCAAGTTCCACAGCTTCCATTTGGACCTGCACCCGGGTGACGTCTTCTTCTGGTTTTCCACCACCGGCTGGGTGATGTGGAACATCGTGCAGGGCAGCCTGATGACCGGGGCGGTGCCGGTGCTGTTCGACGGCAACCCGGCTGCACCGGACATGAATACCCTGTGGCAAATGGCTGAGGAGGCCGGGGTGAACTACTTCGGCACCAGCGCCGCCTTTATCACCGCCTGCCTGCAGCAGGGCCTCACGCCTGGCAAGAGTTTTGACCTGAGCTCGCTCAAGGCCCTGGGCTCCACCGGCTCACCCCTCCCGCCGGAGGGCTTCAAGTGGGTCTACGAAGAGGTGGCCCCGGACATCGTGTTGGGCTCCACCAGCGGCGGCACCGACGTGTGCACCGGTTTTCTGGGAGCTTGCCCTTTGCTGCCGGTGCGCGCCGGCGAACTGCAGTGCCGCTGCCTGGGGGTCAAGGCCGAGGCCTGGGACGAGACGGGGCAGCCCTTGACCAATGAAGTGGGCGAGTTGGTGATCAGCAAGCCCATGCCCTCAATGCCCCTGTACCTGTGGAACGATCCCGACGGCGAGCGCTACCAGGAGAGCTACTTCAACCTGTACCCCGACGCCTGGTGCCACGGCGACTGGATCAAGGTTATGCCCCAAGGCGGCTGCGTGGTCCTGGGCCGCTCGGACTCCACCCTGAACCGGGGCGGGGTGCGCATGGGCTCCAGCGACTTCTACCGGGTGCTGGACACCATGGACGAGGTGGCTGACAGCCTGATCCTGGGCTACAGCGATCAGGAAGGCAAATACCGCATGCCATTGTTCGTCGTGCCTGCTGAGGGGGTGGAAATGGACGCGACGCTGAAGAAAAAGATCAACGCTACTTTGCGAAGCGCCCTCTCCCCCCGGCATGTGCCTGATGATATCTTCGCCATCAAGCAGGTGCCTCTGACCCTCAACGGCAAAAAAATGGAGGTGCCCATCATCCGCATTCTGTCCGGGGTGCCACCTGAAAAGGCGGTGAACTTGGACTCCATGAGCAACCCGGAGTCGGTTGAATACTTCCTGCAGTTCTGTCAGGCTCCGCCCTGGTGATCTGCGGCCGGCCTGCAACCCAAATAACGGCTTTTAGGGCTTGAGGGGCCGGCAGGGTTATAATATAAAAAATTGCAACACTCTGTTTGTGACAACCTCTTCCCCGGCATGCTCATGCATTATCAAAGACTGGTGGTTGGCATCCTCATTGGAGTGGGAATAGGCATCTTCTTTTTGCTCTGGCTGATGGACACCTGAAAGCCTCCAACCTCCGCCAGCCAACCATTCCCTTGCGCCACTCTGGGAATCCGTAACCAACGGATTGGGTCGCCGGCTCAAGCGCCGCGGGTGTTTCTTCAGGTGCCTTAACCCGGATATTTCACGAAGGCCGGCCGTCCGGCTGCGCCAGCCCAGCGCTGGCTATGTTGCCGGCTGCGCTCCAAGCTCGACGTAGCTTTGGCTACGCCT
>JANQFN010000399.1 GCA_028277825.1 Desulfarculaceae bacterium | reverse complement strand
AGGATCGTACTTGACCGCCACCGCCCGGGCCCCGGCCAGGGCCTGCTCCCTTGTCTCGGCGGCCACGATGGCCACCGCCTGGCCGGCCTGACGCACCATCCCTTCTGCCAAAAACTCATGGTCGCGGGTCACCGCGATGATGCCCAGGTGGTTCTCGCGGGGGATGTCAACGGCGGTGAAGACCCGCACCACCCCGGGCAGGGCCAGGGCCGGCGCCGGATCGATGTCCAAAATGCGCGCCGGCCCGCTGGGGGCCCGCACCGCGGCCAGGTGCAGGTCGCCGGGTTTCTCCAGGTCAAAGCCGAAGCGGGTCTTGCCCAAGACCTTGTCCACGGTCCCCACCCTGATCAGCGACTGGCCCAGACTCATAGCTGGTCCTCCAGGACGCTCCAGGCATCGGCCAGGGCCCGGGCCGTGCCCTTGGCGATGGCCGGCACCTTATACACCGCCGACTCGCGCCAGCCGCAGACTCCGGTGAAATGGGAGGCGGCCTGTGCGCCGGCCTTTCGCCACAACTCTTCCCCCGGTTGGCCGCCGCTGAGCAGCTCTTCCACGTCGCCCAGGCGGCGCGGGGTGGGAAAGCAGGAGCCCAGCACCACCCGGGGGTCCTTGAGTTCCCGTTCCAGGCAGACCGCCAGGTTAAGGCGGGCCACGCTCACCGCCTGGCGGCGGCCCACCTTGTAAAAGGCCTGACCCCAGGAGCCGGGCAGCGGGTCCAGCACAAAGCCCAGGATCAACTCGTCCGGGGCCAGGGTGGTCTCATTGGGCGCGGTGATCAGTTCGGTGAGCGGGCATTGGCGGCGGCCTTGGCCGGATGCGATATGGGCCACCGCATTCAAGGCCACCAGGGCGCTGAGGCCGTCGGCCGCCGGCGAGGCGTTGGCCACGTTGCCGCCGATGGTGGCGGTGTGGCGCACCTGCACCGAACCCACCGTGGCCGCGGCCTGGGCCAGCAGCGGGTATTTGGCCTGCACCTGGGGGGCGCTGCCCAAGTTATGAAATGTCAGCCCCGCGCCCAGGTAAGGCTCGGAGCCCTCCAGTTCTAAACGGGTCAATTCAGGCACCGCGTTGACGTCCACCAGTTCGGCGGGCAGTTCGTCTCCGGCCAGCCGGGCCCGGCGAAGCTGCACCATCAGGTCGGTGCCGCCGGCCAGGACTTTGGCCTCACCCGAGGCCAGGGCGGCCAGGGCCTCATCCAGGCTAGCGGCGGCCACGAACCGGCTCACGGCCGCTCCTCCCGGATCCAGCGGGCGGCACGCTTCACCGCGCGCAGAATGTCATGATAGCCGGTGCAGCGGCAGAGGTTGCCGGCCAGGGCGGTCTCGATCTCCTGGTCGCTGGGCCGAAGGTTTTTGCTCAACAAATCGCAAGCGGCCAGGATCATGCCCGGGGTGCAAAAGCCACACTGCACCGCGCCGGTCTGCACAAAAGCCTCCTGCAAGGGGTGCAGCACCTCGCCCTGGGCCAGGCCCTCGATGGTAATAACCCGCTTACCTGCTGCCTGCCAGGCGGCGGTGAGGCAAGAGTTGACGGCGCGGCCCTCCAGCAGCACGGTGCAGGCTCCGCACTCGCCCACCCCGCAGCCCTCCTTGCTGCCCAAAAGCCCCAGGCGCCCCCGGAGCACCTCCAGCAGGCTGGCCTCGCCGGGCACATCCGCCAGGCTCACCGGCTGACCGTTGAGGGTGAACTCCAGACGCCCGGTTTTTTCAAGATGGTTGGGCGGCATTGTCGATCCAACCGATAATCATCGGGTCAATACTGAATATATCTCACTGTTACCAGGTTACGGTCCATTTCTATTCCCGGCACAGTCAGCCGCCGACAAACAAGGCGTCTGACAAGCGAAGGCCGGAGGCGTAGCTAAAACTACGTCGAGGCCTGAGCGCTGCCAGCAACGCAGTGTGTCGGTGGCTGGCGAAGCCAGCTCACACTGCCAGGTAGGCCTCCTTGACGTATGAATCATGCATTAGCTCTTCGCCCGAGGCGCTGAGCTTCACGCGGCCCTGCTCCAGGACATAGCCCCGGTCGCTCATCTTGAGAGCGAAGGTGACCTTTTGTTCTACCAGGAGCACGGTCAAACCCTGCTGGTTGATGCTTTGGATGCCCTCGAAGATGGTGCTGGTCATCAGGGGATGCAGCCCCAGGGAGGGCTCGTCCAAAAGCAGAAAATCGGGCCGGCTCATCAGGGCACGACCGATGGCCAGCATCTGGCGCTCGCCGCCGGACATGGTCTTGGCCGGCTGGTTCACCCGCTCCTTGAGCCGGGGGAACATGCCCAGCACCTGCTCCAGGACCTCCTGGCGCTGCTGCCGATCCTTGTTCAGATAGGCTCCCAACAGAAGGTTGTCCAGGCAGGTCATCTCGGGAAAGACCCGGGCCCCCTCGGGCACCAGAGCGATACCGCCGGCCACCACCTCCTCGGGCTTTTGCCCGTCCAGGGCCTCGCCCTGGTAGAGCACCGCCGGGCCCGAACCCGAAGAACGGCTCTTGACCAGGCCCATGATACAGCCCAAGAGGGTGGATTTGCCCGCTCCGTTGGGACCGATCACCGCCACGATCTCGCCGGGGTTAACCTCCAGGCTGACACCCCACAATACCTGCACGTCGCCGTAAAACGCTTCCAGGCCGTTGATATTCAGGAGAGGAGCATCATGCATATTCTTCCCCCAAATAGGCCTCGATGACCCGCTTGTCGGCCACCACCGCAGCTGGTGCGTCCTCGGCGATCTTCTCGCCGTAGTCCAGGACCATCACCCGCTGGCTGATGCCCATCACCGCCTGCATGATGTGCTCCACCACCACCAGGCTCAGGCCCTCAGCGTTGAGTTGCCGGAGCAGCTCCAGCACCGAGTCGATCTCCGTTGGCGTGAGGCCGGCCATGTTCTCGTCCAACAGGATCACCTTGGGCCCGGTGGCCAGGCAGCGGGCCAGCTCCAGGCGACGGCGCATGGCCACGGTGATGGAGCCGGCCGGTTTGGCGGCCACCTCGGCCAGGCCCACCTTTTCCAGGATGGCCATGGCCTCATCCCGGGCGTGGTGCAGGGAGAGCCCCTTGCCGTAGAGCCCGCCCACGAGGACGTTTTCCAACACGCTCATGCCGGTGAAGGGCTGCACGATCTGGGAGGTCTTTACCAGCCCGGCCCGGCAGATGCCGTGGGTGGGTTTGCCGGTGATGTCCCTGCCTTCAAATTCCACCCGTCCCGCACTTGGCTTGTGGATGCCGGTCATGCAGTTGAACAAAGTGGTCTTGCCCGAGCCGTTGGGGCCGATCACCCCCAGGATCTCGCCTTCATTCAGGGTGAGATCCACCCCGCTCAGGGCGGCCAGGGCCCCGAAGTTTTTGCTCACCCCCCTGGCGGTCAACAGGCTCATGGCTGCCTCCGGAACTTGAGCCGCAGGCGCTCGATGGTGGAGCCCACGATGCCCCGGGGCAGAAAGATGATCACGCACACGATGATGGCCCCGATGATCACCAAGTAGAAGTTCAGGAACTGGGCCCCCAGGTAGTCTTCGATCAACTGCAGGAAGGTGGCCCCGATCACTGGACCCAGCACGGTGCCCATGCCGCCCAAGAGGCTCATGATCACCATCTTGATGGTGATGTGCACGTCGAACACGTCGTCGGGCTTGAAGTAGCCCAGGCGGCTGCCCTCCAGAGCGCCCAGCATGCCGATGAAAAAGGCGCTGGTCACGTAGGTCTTGAGCTTGATGGTGTGGGTGTTGATGCCCACCTGGGCGGCGGCGTGTTCATCCTCGTGGATCGCCTTGAGCGCGTAGCCGTGCTTGTGGTGCTCCACCCACCAGGTGATGGCCACCACCAGGGCGGCCAGGAAGAGATAGAGCCAGTAGTAGTCGAACTCCTCCAGCCGCTGGGGGATGGTGATGCCGATGCCGCCCTCGGTGAGGCCGGTCCATTCTTCGGCCACCTGCATCAGGGCCTCGGCCAGGGCGAAGGTGGCGATGGCAAAGTAGGCGCCGCGCAGGCGCAGGGTGGGCCAGCCCACGGCCAGGGCGATGACGCCGGCGCCCAACCCGGCCAGGGGAATGGTCGTCAAAAGGGGCAGCCCGCTACGCACCATGATGATGCCGGCCACGTAGGCACCGATGCCGGTGTAGGCGGCGCTGCCGAAGTCGATGTAGCCGGTGTAGCCGCACATCAAGTTCCAGCAGGCGGCCAGCCCGATCCAGTAGAAGATCACGGTCAGAAGCTGGATGTAGTAGGACTCGCCGGCAAAGGGCAATAGGGCGAACAGCACCGCCACCAGCAGGCCGATGAAAAAACCGGTGCGCTTGACCGGCATTATTCCACGATCCCCTTGCCGGTGATGCCCGCCGGCCTAAACAGGAGCATGAGGTAGAGCAGGAAAAAGGTGATGGCGATGGACCAGCCGGAGGTGAAGAGCATGGTGGAGACCGAACCCACGATGCCCAGGATCAGCCCGCCGATCAAAGCGCCGGGGATGTAGCCCATGCCGCCCAGCACAACTACGCAGAAGGCGATGATGGTGTAGGGCAGGCCCATGCCCGGCTCAACGTCCTGGAAGGCCACCACCATGGAGCCGGCCAAGCCGGTGATGGCCGCGCCCAGGCCGAAGGTCAAGGCATAGATGCGGTCCACTTTGATGCCGGTCAAGCGGGCCATCTCCCGGTCCTGGGCCGTGGCCTGGATGGCCCTTCCGGTCTGAGAGTGATTGAGCAGCCAATATAGCAGACCGATCACCCCCAACGAAATGAGGAAGGTGATAAGTTTGATCCAGGGCAGGGTCAAGCCTAAAAAGGCGAGGTTGGCCCCGGAATAGGCGGTGGTCACCGCCCGGGGGTCGGCGGTCCAGGCCACCAGGGCCAGGTTGGAGATCATCAGGTGCATGCCGAAGGTGAGGATGTAGCTCATGATGGGCGGCGCCCCCACCACCCGGTTGATGGCCAGGCGCTGCATCAAATAGCCCAGCACAAACAGGCCCGCCACCGAAAAGGGCAGGGTCAAAAACGGATCCAGGCCCAGGCCGATGAACATCCAGAAGGTGATGAAGGCACCCAGCATTAAAAGATCGCCGTGGGCGATGTTCACCACGCCCATAACCCCGAAGATCAGCGAGAAGCCCGCCGAGTACAAGGCGTAGATGCCGCCCATCAGGATGCCGTTGATCAGTGATTGTATGATCAGCATGCTCATGTATGAATCCGGAGATGATTGGGCGAGGCCGTTTGCAGGGCCCTGATTTTAGCGTGTTCATGATCCCCGGACGGACCTGCCGGCCCGTCCGGGGAGGGAGGCGCTAGCGGTTCTTCCAGGCCGGCATGGGGTACATGGGGGCTTTCTCCGCCCACTTGGCCGGGTAAACCGTGACCAGCTTGCCGTTTTGCACCTGCACCGCCAGAGGCGGGTGCTCGCGGTTGGCGCCGTCCTTGTCAAAATGGATGGGGCCGTAGAAGGTGTTCAAGTCCAGGGCGTGCAGCTTTTCCATCAGCTTGACCCGCTCGGCCTTGCCCACCTTGCCCGGCTTGAGGCCCAACTGCTCGATGGCCACCTGCTGGACCACGCAGCCGCCGGCGCTGGCCGCCTCCACGTAGTCCGGCGCGCGGCCGAAGCGCTTGATGTAGCGGTCGTGAAACTGTTTGGCGGTGCCGAACACCGGGCCCTTGTAGGGCAGGGCCGGGGTCCACTCGCTGGCCGCGAACACGTAATTGGCATCACTTTTGAGCGCCTCCACAAAGGCGGGTACGGTGGGACCGTAGGAGAAGGCCACCGCTTTGGGGTTGAAGTCGATCTCCTTCATGGCCTTCATCACCCGAAGCGCCACCCCCAGGTGGGAACCCACCAAAAGGATGTCGGGGTTTTTGGACTTGGCCTTTAAGAGCATGGTGTTGTAGTCCTTGAGCTTGATGGGGAACAGCTCGTAGTGCACGATCTTGAAGCCGTACTTCTCGGCGTACTTCTTGTAACCCACGCAGGCCAGGGCGGTGAAGGGAATGTTGGAGCCCACGATGGCCACGGTCTTGGGCTTGGGCTTCATGGCGTTGAACACGTCCACGTTGCCGCGCACCTCCTCGGTGGCCTTGCCCAGGGTGCCGAAGTAGTATTTGAAGCCGCGCTCATAGAGTTTGTTGGAGGCAGCGCCGCCGGAAATGTAGGGGAACTTGTGGCGCTCGGCCGCGGCCGAGGCGGCCATCACCTGTGAGGAGCCGTAGCTGCCCAAGAGGAAGTCCACCTTGTCCTTGGTGATCAGCTTCTCCACCAGCTTGGCGCTGGTTTGGGGGTTGGAGCGGTCGTCATAGAAGATGATCCTCACCTTGTACTTGCCGGCGATGCCGCCCTTAGCGTTCACCGTCTCCATCCACAGGGTGTAGGCGTCCTTGACCAGGTTGCCCGCCTTGCCGAACAGGCCGGTCAGGGGTACCGCGCAGCCGAAGGTGAAGTCCTTGGCCGCCAGGGACGGTGCCGCGGTCCCCAGGGTTAGCGCCAGGGCCAAGGCCATGACAACGATACTGGCTTTTTTAAGCTTCATGACTGTCCTCTCCTAAAAGGGGTGAACTGCTATAACCGTTTCGGTCCGGCCTCGGCCCATGCTGCTCCGGGGGCCGGCCTGGGGCGCGCCGCTGGCGTCGCCTCTCTAATCTGTCATGCCATATCAAACCATTTTATCCAAAAGCCCTGCCTGTTTCCCAGGGTGTAAAAACCAGCGGCCTCTTTTCCGCTTGACCTGGCCGTTTTTAAATTATAATTTATTTTTTAAGATATATTTAAAAAGGAGAGGGCGTCAAGCGCTTTTGGCCTTGACCCCAAAAAAATTAAACGATAGTTTAATTATTAAGATATATTTAAAACCTAGTTGGCGTCAAGAAATTTTGTTCCTGGGAGGGCCAGCAGATGGCTCCGTTGACATTGGGCGCTAAAATCAAAGAGTTGCGCCTGTCCAAGCACCTCACGCTCCAGCAAGTGGCTGACCAGGCCTCCTGTACCGCCGCCTATCTCTCCCAGGTGGAAAACGACAAGACCTCCCCTTCCATCGCCTCGCTCAAGAGGATCGCAGAGGTGCTGGGCGCGCGCATTGTGGATCTGTTCAGCGAGGAAGAAGGGGAGGACCCGGTGGTAATGCACCCGGAGCAGTGGCTGGGAGTGAGCCTGCCCCGCTGGAAGGCGGACATCAAGCAGATGGTGCGCACGGTCAAGCACCGTCAGATGCAGCCCTTTCACACCGTGATCCAGCCCGGCGGCGGCACCCGGGAGGACTACAGCCACCACGGCGAGGAGTTCGGTTTGGTTTTGGAGGGCGAATTGACCTTGACCGTGGGCAGCGACACCTATCTGGTGCCGGCGGGTTCGTCATTTTATTATTCTTCCACCCAACCCCACGCCTGGACCAACGAGGGCCAGGCCCCCTGCCGGGTGGTGTGGGTGGTGGCTCCGCCCAGTTGGTAGAAAAAATAATTTTGGGAAGGAAATAATCATGAGCGTGGTTCTGGTCAAAAACGTGGGTCTGATGCTTTCCGGCGAGGTGGCCGAGCCCATCCTGGCGGAGGACAGCATCATTATAGAAGAGGGCCTGATAAAGGAGGTCGGCAGCGGACTGGCCGCACCGGAGGGCGCCCAGGTGATCGACGCCGCCGGCGGCGCGGTGACTCCAGGGCTGATCGACTCCCACTGTCACGTGGTTCTGGGCGACTGGACCCCCCGCCAGCAGATGCAGAATTTCCTGGACTCCTCCCTGCACGGGGGGGTGACCACCTCCATCAGCGCCGGCGAGGTGCACCTGCCCGGCCGGCCCAAGGACCCCCTGGGGGCCAA
>JANQFN010000387.1 GCA_028277825.1 Desulfarculaceae bacterium | reverse complement strand
TAGCGGGGCTTAACTAAAGGCTTTTCTTGTAGGGGCGGGGTTTATCGCCTGCCCTTTCTTTGCCTTTCAAAAAGAAGACGGGAGGGGGTAAACCCCTCCCCTACAAGGACCCCTTCAAAATAGAACATCTGTCGTTGCGAGGAGGGCCGCCAGGCCCGAGGAAGCAATCTCGGCTTGCATCATGCGGGTACTGGCTTCAGTGCGGATTCGGAATGTGAAGAAGCCTCTTGCCGTAGGGGCGGGGTTTATCCCCGCCCGTCTTTTCAGACGCGCCACCGCGGCTAAACCTCTTGTCGCTTGGCGACCCCGACAACGAGTTGTCGGGGCCACCCAAGACCTCTTTCTTTACCAAACCCAAAACAGGGCTTCCAGCCAGCCCCTATACCCACTGGAGACGTCATCTCCAGCGCTTTTCAGGAAACCTGCAGCTTGTCCTTGGGCCAGTATTTCTCCCGAAGCTTGTTTTTGAGCGCCTTGCCGATGGGGCTCCGGGGGATGGCGTCGATGAAGTCCACCGACTTAGGCGTCTTGAAACCGGCCAGGTCCCGGCGGCAAAGCTCGATGATGCCCTCCTCGCTGAGTTCGGAACCTTCGGCCTTGACCACCACCGCCTTGACCGCCTCGCCCCACTTCTCATCAGGCACCCCGATCACCGCCGCGTCGGCCACGCCGGCGATGCCGGTGAGCACGCCCTCGATCTCGGCCGGATAGACGTTGGTGCCGCCGGTGATGATCATGTCCTGGGAGCGGTCCACCATATAGTAATTGCCCTGATCATCCACGCGGGCCATGTCGCCCACGGTGACCCACTCCCCGTCCAAGATGGCCTTGGCGGTGCCCTGGGGGTCTCCCCAATAGCCCTCGAAGGTGCCCAGGCCGCGCACGTAGAGGATGCCGGGCTCTCCGGGCGGAGTCTGCTTGCCCCCCGCATCCAGCAGCCTTATTTCCACGCCGGCCATGGGCGCGCCCACGCAGCCTTCTTCCTTGAGGCCGTCTTTGTAATTGATCTGGCTAATGAAGCCCAGCTCCGAGGCCCCCAGCCAGTTGATCACCTGGCAGCCCGGGAAGCGGGCGGTGATGCGCTCGATGGTGGCGTTGTGCAGGGGCGCACCGCAGGTCAGGGCGATGCGCAGGCTGGACAAATCAGGCAATTGGTCTGCCTGGTCCGCCGCATCCAAGAGCCAGTCCCACATGATGGGCACCATGAACATGTAGTCGATCTGGTGCTCGGCGATGGCGGCCAGTACTTTCTCCGGCTCAAAGGCGGGCAGGATCACCAGGGGGTTACCCGACATGAGCCCGGCGTTGAGAAAGCCGAAGGTGGCGGCGGCGTACATGGGCGCGGCCACCAGTTGCCTGCCCGCCTGCATCAGACCCAGTTCCAGGCAGACGCCGATGAAGGACACGAAGGTGCTGGCGTGAGTGCGCACCGAGGCCTTGGGCCGGCCGGTGGTGCCCGAGGTGAACATCACGGTGTTGATGTCATCGGCCATGACCTCAACCGGCGCCTCGCCCTCATCGGCCCCGGCCAGCAGCTCTTCGTAGGCCAAGCAATCATCCGGGCAGTCAGGCCCGATGAAAATGACCTGCTTCAGGCTGGAGACCTGGGCCCGGATGCTGGAGATCATCTCGTATTGACCGGCCTGGATTATCACCGCCGAGGCCTCGATCTTGCCCAGCTGGTACTGGATCTCGCCGGCGGTGAGCCGGTAGTTGCACAGGGTGGTGGCGCAGCCGGCCTTGGCAATGCCCAGGGCGGCCTCGGGAAACTCAGTGCAGTTGGGCATCAAGACCATCACCCGCTGGGCGTTGTTCAGACCCAGGCCCAAAAGGCCGTTGGCCAGGCGGTTGCTGCGTTGCCATAGTTGAGAATAGGTGACCTCCTCGTCGCCAAAGATCAGGGCCGGGTCATGGGGCCTTTTGGCCACCAGTCCACGCAGCAGGTTGATGATGGTGTTGGGGATGGGTTTTTTGGCCTGGGGCCGCGCAGAGGACATCAATCTGCTCCCTTTCAACTCGCCGTAACCATAGTCCGTCATCAAATGGTAGCTATTGAAGCACACCCGGCGGGCTTGCCCTACTAAAAAATGCCAGCCACCCGGCCATGAACCTATCCCGCCGCCCTATGCCTTGGCCAGGCATTCATCGGTTTTAACTATGTCTTGGGAAAAAGGGGAGCGTTTTTTCGGGGGAGGTTTTGAAAAAGGCCGGACCTAAACCGTGATCGCCTTGCCCGCCACCTGCAGGGAGGTGACGATGTCCAGCATGTTGGTGGTCTCGCCCACCGCCTTGGCCTCCAACAGGCCGAAGTGGTTCAGGCAGGTGCCGCAGACCAGGATGCTGACCCCGGCGGCCTCCAGTTCCTGAAGCGCCTCCAGGGACTCGGAGCCCTCGCAGGTCAGCTTGACCCCGCTGTTGACAAACACCAGGCGCCACAGGGCCGGGCCCATCTCCTTCAGGGTGCTCAAAAAGGCCTTCATCAGGCCGGCGCCCAGTTGGTCGTCACCCCGGCCCAGGCAATCGGCGCGCACCAACACCAGCACCTTCTGGTCCTCAGGGTCGCAGGTGAACACTTCCGGCGGCGGGGCGCTGGCCGGCTTGCCGGGGTCGCGCTGACCGCTGACCACAAACTCGCCGTCCTGCTCGCTCACCTGAGCATCGTAGCCTTGGGACTCCAAGAAGCGGCTTACGTTCTGGCTGGCGGCCTTGTTGTCCACCAAGACCTCAAGGCTCTCCGGGGCCTGGCTTTCGATCAGTTCCTTGGTCCGCATCACCGGCTGCGGACAGGCCAATCCTTTACAGTCGAGCATCCAACCTCCTAGTTAATTAGTTTGCTCCAGTATCTTGATCAGGGGATCGTCCGCTTTTATCTCCACCGCGTCGCGGCCGCGGCTGCTCTGGCCCCAGCGGGACAGCGCCGCCGCGATCAGGTAGTTCAAGGTGTGGCGCGGGTCGCGGCTTTCGCTGTTGTAGGTGGCCTCCCCCTGCCAGAGGATGCCTCCCCCGCTACGGCCGCTGACCATGATGCGCAGCCAGTAGTCGTAGCGGGTCTTTTCCTGGGTGACGTACTTGGTCTTCTTGGTCTTTTCGTTGTAGACCTCCACGGTTTCGAACCGGGTGTCTGACTTCAAATCAAAGGCGGCGGTCACCTTTAGCTGGGCGCTGGCGGCGGGGGCCGGCTTGAGGCCCTGGTACTCCAGGGCGCGGCGCACCTTGGCGGCCACGGTCTTTTCCAACGGCGGCGGCTCCGGTCCGCCCGAAAGCGAGGCCACAAAGCTGTCCCACATCTTGTCCAGGGCAGAGTCCTCGGGAACCGCGCTTACGGTCACATGAAAACTGGCCGGGGGCGCAAGCCGGGCGGCCTGGCCCGGCGCGGCCACCGAGCTGACTTGGGCGGTCATGCCGCAGGCGGAAACCAGGGCCAAGGCGGCCAGCAGGGCCAAAAGGGCGGAGAGCCTCTTGGTCTTCATTTCGACACTCCAGCGGGCAGGCGGGTTTACGCTCAGGGCTTGCGGTAGAAGTCGATGGTCTTTTTCAGGCCCTCTTCCAGGGGCGTGGTGGCCTGCCAGCCGATCACCTTTTTGATGCGCTCCACCTTGGGTATGCGGCGGGGGATGTCCTCGTAGGAGGGCCCGAACACCTCCAGGTGGGGCTTGGAGATGAGCTCGTTGTCAAAACCGCCCACCCGCTTCATGGTCTCGGCCAGCTCCTTGATGCTGGTCTCCACGTCGCTGCCCACGTTGAAGCACTGACCCAGGGCCGCGTCATTCAGGGAAAGCTCCACCACCGCCTGGGCGGTGTCCTCGATAAAGGTGAAGCAGCGGGTCTGGGAGCCGCCGCCGTGCAGCACCAGAGGCTCGCCGTTTAAGAGTTTCTCCAAAAAGATGGGGATCACCCGGCCCTGGCCCAGGTCGTCGCAGCGGGGGCCGTAGACGTTGAAAAAGCGCATGATGACAAAGGGCAGGCCCTCCTGCTGGCCGTAGGCATAGAGGTAATGCTCGATCAGGGCCTTGCCGGTGGAATAGCACCAGCGGTTGATGGAGGGCGGGCCCAGGACCCGGTCAGCCTCCTCGTCCCAGGGCACCTGGGGGTTTCGGCCCAGCACCTCGCTGGTGGAGGCGAAGACGAACTTCTTGCCCTGGCGGGCGGCGGTCTCCAACAGGTGCAGGGAGCCCTTGAGGTTGACGTTGAGCACGTTCAAGGGCTCGGTGACGTAGCGCTTGGGATCGGCGATGGCCGCCAGGTGGATGACGATGTCGGCCTGGTCCACCAGGTGTTCCACCACCTCCTTGCTCAAAATGGAGTCCTGCACGAACCTGAAGCGGCCCGAGTCGAACAGGTGTTCCACCTTGCGCGAGGGCCCATTGTCCAGGGCCAGCACCTCATGCCCCCGCTGCACCAGCACCTCGCAGATGTAGGAGCCTATGGAACCGGCCCCGCCGGTGACCAAAACACGCGACATATCATTACTCCTTAGGCTTCAGTGAGCCACAGGTGAAAAGTCAGATCAGAGCCGTCCTGGGCGGCGCCCAGTTTGCTCCAGGCCCTTATCACCGCCTGCTGGCTGAGCTTGGTGCGCACCCGCGCCTCCGGGGCGCCCTGCTCCTTCAGCCAGGCCAGGCCATGTGTCAAAAGGCAATTATACAGGCCCTGGCCCCGACGGTCTTCAGCCACCGCGTTCAACACCACCCAGGCCGGACCGTCTTCGTGGGCCAAGCGCAGGGTGATGAAACCGGCCAGGCCCCCGCCGCCCCCTCCGGCCAGGACCAGCACCTGGTCGGCCTGCTCACCGGCCAGGCTGTTGGCCATCCAGCGCCGATACAACTCCGGGCAGCCGGGGCGCAGGCGCGGATCCAGGGCGAAACGATCGGCGTAGGCCTCCAGGTCGCAGAAGCTGGCCGCGCACAGCTGGGCCAGGGGCTCGTGGTCCTCCTCCTGCCAAGGCCGCAAGCTCAGGCCCTCCGGCGGCTCCGGCACCGGGGCCAGGCCCTCCAGGTCCAGGGCCCATTCCACGCTGACGTCCACCAGGGACGCGCCGGCCGCCTCCAGGTCCTGGGCGGCCAGCACATCGCGGCTGTCCACCCGGGACATGAGGCAGTCGATGCCCTCGCTACGGGCCCGGCCGCACAGGTGGGCCAAAAGGGCCGCACCCTGGCCCAGGGCCCCGGCGCCGGGCCAGGGATCGGCGTGCAGCAGCGGGGCCAGGCGGGCCACACCCAGGCCGAAGACCTCGCTGTCAAAGGCCAGGGGCGCATACCCCGCCAGCCAGGGCCAGGCGTCCCCCTCTTCCAAGACCCAGATGCGGGCCTCGGGGTCTGGCTCCGGAACTGGCCCGAACGGCGAGGCCGCCATCATCTGGGCCACTTCCGTGGATTCCTGGGCCTGGACGCCGGTTATGAAAACCACCTGCAAATCAACAACCTCCACCGGGATTGCCTAATCTACCGCAGGGGTTGGGAAGGGTCAAGGCTGGGCGGACTGGCCAAGGCTGACCCGGTCAGAAGTAAGAAGAGTTGTTAATAAGTGTTCAATTCCCAAAGGAACAATATTCGCGGCCATGGCATTCACTGATTAATTGCCCACAGCGTGATCTTGCGTTAAATGAACAACCCCGCCGCAAGCAGCGGGGCATCAAAGGGAAGATTTCAGCTTTATAGCGCGGCAAGCCGCGGGGAATGAACCCCCGTATGGGGGTTCAAAACCCTCTTCCCCGCTGGCCGCGTTACACGACACCGGCTATACTTGGCGCACGTTTCTTGATTTCGGAGGCCCCGTGAACCAGCCCAGTCAAATCAGCGCCCAATTGGAAGCCATCCTGGAGCGCGGCGGCGCCGCCCTGTGGGGCTTCGCCGACATTGAAGGCCTGACCCGACGGCACCTGACTGAGTACAGCCATGCGGTGTCCTTTGCCCTGGCCATGGACCCGGCCATCATGGCCTCGCTGATCGACGGCCCCAACGAGCCCTACGCCGAACTCTACGCCGCAGCCAATGTGCGCATCAACGCCCTGAGCGCGGAGGTGGAGGCGGCGTTAATTGGGGCGGGACACGCCGCCTGGGCGGTGCCGGCCTCCATACGCAGCGACCCGGGTAATATCCGCGGCGATTTCCCCCACAAGACCGCGGCCACCCGCGCCGGCCTGGGCTGGATCGGTCAGCACGCGCAACTGGTCACCTTTTCCTTGGGCCCTTGGCTGCGTCTGGGCACGGTGCTCACCGATTGCCTCCTGCCCGTGGACTCACCGGTGGAGCGCTCCTTTTGCGGCAAGTGCGACGCCTGCGTCGAGGCCTGCCCGGCCGGGGCCCTGCACGGCTCGGAGTGGACCCCGGGCCTGGAGCGGGAGAAGATCTTCGCGCCGGCAGTGTGCGATGAGTGGAAAAAGACCCACTACATGGCCTTCCACGGCGGCCACAACTGCGGCATCTGCACCGCGGCCTGCCCCTTCGGGCAAAAACTGCTCAAGAATATGTAAGGACAAGTTTGGGCCTACCTGACTCAGGGACCCAGCGATTCCGGCTAATGCATCGGTAACCAGTCCCTAGCCCGCATATTTCATGAAAGCCGTGCGGCATCCCCCACCTAGCCGGTCTTCACCGGTGTTGGATCAAGGTCATAGATGATCCAAGACAACTTTCGGGATAGGCCCGGCACAGCCAGCCGCCGGCAAACAAGGCGTCTGGCAAGCGAAAGCCGCAGGCGTAGCCAACTCTACGTCGAGGCTTGAGCGCAGCCAGCAACGCAGTGTGCCGGTGGCTGGCGCAGCCGGACGTGCGGCCTTAGTGAAATATGCGGGCTAATCTCATTCCAGCAGGTTCTTGTTGGCGAACTCCCAGTTGATCAGGTGCTTGATGATGTTCTTGAGATAGTCGCCGCGCCGGTTCTGGTAGTCCAGGTAATAGGCGTGCTCCCACACATCCAGGGTCAACAGCGGTTTGACGTTGTAGGCGATGGGGGTTTCGGCGTTGGGGGTGCTGATCACGCGCAACTTGCCGTCCATCAACACCAGCCAGCCCCAGCCCGAGCCGAAACGGCCCTTGGAGGTCTTAAGCAGGGCCTGGGCGAAATTCTGGTAGCTGCCGAAGTCCTGGTTGATGCGGCCGGCCAGCTCGCCCATGGGCTTGCCGCCGCCGCCGGGCCGCATGCTCAGCCAGTAGAAAGTGTGGTTCCAGACCTGGGCCGCGTTGTTGAATATGTGGGCCTCGTCCCGCTTGCCGGCCGTGGCCCGGATGATCTGAACCAAGTCCATCTTTTCATAGGGCGTGCCCTTGATGGCCTTGTTGGTCTTCTTGACGTAGCCCAGGTGGTGCTTGCCGTAGTGATATTTGATGGTGCGGGCCGAGATGTAGGGCTCCAGGGCGTTCTCGGCATAGGGCAGCGGTGGCTTCTTGATGTGGCTCGCTTGGGCGCTTTTTGCCAGGCCCAAGCCGCCCAGGCTTAGGGCGGCCGCCCCGGCGGCGGCGGTGAGCAGAAAGTCGCGGCGGGGCATGCCCCCCTGGTCTTTATTGGCCATGATCGTCCTCCAGCAATAATTGCCTGTCTATTTAAATAGGGTAAGGCCTTGGCCGCTGGAGGGCAAAGGGTTTCACCCGGATGTTTCACGTAGGTTGGGCGTCATCGGACACCAATTCCTAATTTATCTTTTACCTAGATAACGTGTTTGGTTATTTCGAGGTGCAATTTATTGGGCCCAGCACAGCCAGCCGCCGGCAAACAAGGCGTCCGGCAAGCGAGGGCTGCAGGCGTAGCCAAAGCTACGTCGAGGCCCGAGCCCAGCCAGCAACGCAGTGTGCCGGTGGCTGGCGCAGCTGGACGTCCGACCTGCGTGAAATATCCGGGTTATTTAATTTTGTGGCGGGGGCGCCCGGCGCGCTGGGTGCTGGGCGGGGTGGGCAGCCGGGCCAGGCCGGCATGGGTGATGGCGTGCCACAGGTTGGGCCGGATCTTCTTGTTTTCCCGGTGCAGTTCGTCCAAGAGTTCCCGGATGCGGCCCCGGCGGCTCTGGCCGGCGGAGAGGCAGCAGGCCGGCTGCACCGGCAACTCCTTGGCCGCGCAGAAGCGGCGGTTGATGTCCGCGCTCATCAGGCTCAGGGGCCGGATGATGGTCAGAGCCCCTTTGAACAGGGGCTGCACCGGCAGCATGGTGGAGAGGCTGCCCGAGTAGAGCATGTTCATCAGGGTGGTCTCGAAGATGTCGTCCTGGTGGTGGGCCAGGGCCAGCTTGTTGCAGCCCGCCGCGCCGGACAGTTGGAACAGTTCCTTACGTCGCTTGAGCGCGCAGAAGAAACAGGGGCTCTTTTCGCGGTTTTCCTCGCTGTGCGCCCGGGGGCCGAACTGGGTCTCGATCACCTTGAACTCCACACCCAGCCCGGCGCAGAAATCGGCCAAGGCTCCATGGTCCACGGTGTGGTAGCCCATTTCGATGTGAAAGGCGATTAGCTGGTAGTCGATGGGCACCCGCCGGCGGCGCTCGGCCAAAAGCCAGGTGAGGGCCAGGGAGTCCTTGCCGCCGGACAGGCCGATGGCCACCCGGTCGTTGTCATGGATCATGGACCAGCCGTGCACCGCCTTGCCGCAGAGGCTGATGGCCTGGCGCTCCACATACGCCACGTTTTACAACTCCATGACTTTCCCGGCGGCCAGGTGGCTGAAGCGTTCGCCCATGAGAGCCTGCAAACGGCCGCACATGGCCTGGCCGGTGCAATGGCCGCCCACGATGTTGAGCCCGGGCAGGGCGGCCAGGGCCTCCAACGCCGCCTCTTGCTGCTCCTTAGGCGCCGGGCCCAGGTGGGTGCCGCCCACCATGGTCTGCACCGGCCGGCCCGCTGCCCGGCTGGCCGCGGCCAGCACGTTGAGCGCCCCGGCATGAGCGCAGCCGGTGAGCACCGCTGGCCCGGCCTGGCCCTCCAAGACAATGGCCAGGTCATCGTCAAAGGGGTCGGGGATCATCTCGCCGTCTTTGCTGCTCATCAGCCCGGGCGCCGGTCCCTCGAAATCGCTCACGCGCGGGATCGGGGCCAGCAGGGCCACCCCCGGCCAGGGCTGGACTTGGCCCTCAACCCAATGAAACTCCGCGCCCAGTTGTTCGTATTGGCCCTGGCTGAGCTGGGGACCGATGTCCCGGGTGCGGTCCTCGCCCTTGGCGTAATGCGGGTTGAACACCGCCCGGTGACACCACACCGGGGTGGTGCCGGAACGGGCCTTTATGAGCGCCTCCAGGCCGCCGGTGTGATCCAGATGCCCGTGACTCAACACCACCGCGTCCAGGGCGTCGGGGTCCAGTTCCAGGACCTCCAGGTTGGCCATGAGAGTCTTGCCCCAGCCGGTGTCATAAAGCAGGTTGATCCCCTGGTGCTCGATCCAGAAGCTCAGGCCATGCTCGCCCAATACACCCGCCGCGTGGTCCACCGCGTTGTCCACCACCACGGTCAAACGGCTCACGACTTATTCTCCCGCTCTCCGGCGGCCACCCGGTCCAGGGTGTGCATCACCCGGTCCAGGCGGCTTTGGGGCTGAGCCAGAAACTCCCGGCGCTGCTGTTCGTTGTAATGCTCTGCCAAAAACTCGGCCACCGGAAAGTGGCTGGCAAAGCAGGTGAGCACCCGGTGGCAGGGCAGGCCGCCCTGCATTTTGCGGCAATAGCCGAACCTGATGGTCTGGCCCAGCAGAGGACACCAGAAGTGCTCCACTTGGTCGTAATGGTCTAGGTCCATGCGTCGTCGTCCACGGGCTGGTCCAGTTTCCCGGAGTAGGGTTTCAGGTCGATGACCGGAGTGCCGTCGAGGGCCTCCAGGCCGCGGACGGTGAGCACCCCGTCGGCCAGGGCCTCCAGGCGCACCAGGCTCAGGGCCAGGGGGTTGGGCCTTTTGGGGGAGCGGGTGTTGAACACGCCGGTGAGGGGGCGCGTGGGGTCGTGGCGGGGATGCACCTTCAGCTTGGGCGGGCCGGCCTGGTGGAAATGATAGATCACCCACAACCAGCGGCCCGGCTCCAGGCCCTCCAGGGCCTCATGCCATTGGGGCAGAATCTCGATGGTCGCCTCCAGGCCCTCCGAAATCCCCTGCTTGGGGGCCTGGTCCTGGTCTTTGATGCCGGAGCGGATCACCCCGATCGGACTGAACTCTGCCCCGGCGGTCATGGCCTGACCTCAGCGGGCCTGGGCCTGGGGGCTGCCCATGGGCACCCACTTGGTGCTGCCCGGCGAATCGCAGCCGGGAATGGCGCTGTCGCCGGGGGCGCCGTCCACCGGCACCAATATCTCGGCCCGGGCCTTCAAGTCGTCCAAAAAGCCCTGCATCACCTGGCGGCGCTGTTCGGCCAACAGGGCCTCCTTGAACGAGGCCTGCTTTTCCTTGATCTCCTTGGCGTCGGCTTCCTGGCGCTGCTCCAGCACCGCGGCCACGAAGTCGTCGCCGGAAGCCACCGGTTTGGGCACCAGGGGCGCGCCCGCGGGCCTGAGGAACAGGGCGCCCACCACCTCGGTGGAGCCGGTGAGCCCCTTGATCATGTCGTCGCGCTTGAGCCAGCCGGTCTGGGCCGCCCCCGGCATACGGGCCAACTCGGCGGCCGGGTCTTTGGTGCCGCTCAGGTCCTTGATCAGTCTATCTGCCTCCTGGCGGGCCTTTTCGCGGGCCAGCTTTTCCAGCACCGCCTGGCGCGCCTTGGCCTCCACCTGCTCCAGGGGCTTGGGCTTCTCCTCCACGCGCTCGGTGATCACCGCCAGGACGCTGCCGTTTTCAAAGGGCACCGCCGGCACCGCCTGGCCCGGATTCAGGTCCTGGGCCGCGGCGAAAAAGTCCTTGAGCCCAGGCAAACCCTCGATGGGCTGGCCCTGGGCCACCCGGGGCGAGGAGAGCACCGAGGTACCCGCCGCCTTGGCCAGGTCGGCAAGCTTGGTGCCCATGGCCGCCTTGTCAAAGGCGCGCTCGGCCGCGGCCTGGGCCAGCTCCCGGGAGCGGCGCTCCACCAGAGCGGCCTTGATCTCGCCGGCCACTTCCTTGAGCGGGGTCAGGGAGGCCGGGTCGTGCCGGTATACCTTGATCACGTGCCAGCCGAAGCGGGTCTTGACCAGGCCCACCTCGCCGGGCTTGAGGGAAAAGGCCAACTCCTCGAAGGGAGCCACCATCTGGCCGCGCTGGAAGCTGCCCAAATCGCCGCCGCGGGTGGCGGTGGGGCCCTGGGAATACTGCTTGGCCAGGGCGGCGAAATCGGCGTCCGGTTTTTTGGCCAGGGCCAGGACCTTCTCGGCCTTTTCCTTGGCCGCGCTCACCTCGGCCGGGGTGGCCTTGGCCGGCAGCTTGAACAGGATGTGGCGCGCGGCCACGGTCTCGGGCTTGGAGAAGCGCTCACGCTCCACGTCGTAGGTCTCGGCCACCTCGTCGTCGGAGACCTGCACCTGGTCGCGCTGGGCGCTCAGGGGGAAGATAATGTAGTCGAACTTGACCTTGGCCGGCTCCAAATAGCGGTTCTGATTCTCCTCGTAGAACTTCTTGATCTGTGCCGCGCTGGGCTTGACCTCGTCCTCATAGTCGCCGGGCTTAAAAACCTGGTAGACCCCCTTGACCCGGGCCAGGCTGCCAGCCAGGGCCTGGTTTAGCTCCAGGGGCGTCACCTGGGCGGTGCCCGCCACCAGGGAGGTTAGCTTTTCCATGCGGATCACCTGGCGCTGCTCGGCCTCGAAGCGCTCGGGCGTGAAGCGGTTTTGGGCCAGGATTCGGCGGTAGAGCCGCACGTCGAAACGGCCGTTGCGCTGAAAAATGGGGGTAGCGGCCAGGCGGGCCTGCACCTCGATGTCTCCCACTTGCACCGCCAGGTCGCTGGCCGCCTGACTCAACAGCACCTGGTTGACCAACTCGTCCAGGGCCCGCTGCCTGAGGTTCAACAGGGGGGCCACCCGGTCGAACTGGTTGCCCAGTTGCTGCTTGGCCTCTTCCACCAAACGGACGTAGACCTCATTGACCCGGCTGTCGGCGATGGCCTCGCCGTTTATCTTCACCGCCACCCGGCGGGGCCCCTCGCCATAGTTGTAGACGCCCCAGGACAGGGCGAAGGCGATGGCGATGGCCCCTAGAAGAATCTTGATCATCCAGTTACCGGCGTGCTTGCGCATCAAACCCAGCATGGTTGCCTATACTCCGGCCTTTTTTAAAGTTCTGACAGGTAGATAACTATTGGCCGCAAAACTATCACGAGGTACCTGACAAGTCAACGCAGCCGCAGGCTGCCCAAGGGGCTATCAATATGACTGCTTGGCCCCGGGCCTAAATGTTTATATAATGGGTGCAACCAATTCAAAGGAGAATCCGCCAGTGACGGCACGCCGCCGAGACATTTGCCAGGAAAAATTGCCCTACTTGGACTTTTGCCTGGTGCAGGCCGATGATTTGCAACCCATCACCTCCGAGGTGCGTGCCCGCATTCAAAACCTGACCAAAGGCGGAGCCGTCCTTATCCTGGCCAAGGCCTTTATCGACGGGGTGCACATCCTGATGGACGTACACAACATCACCCGCAAGCTAGCCCAGCTCACCCTGCCCGCCGAGGGCGGCGAGGCCCCCGAGGGCCTCAGGCTGTGGGGCGAGGTGGTGCGCTTCAACCGCCTGGAGGGCGAGGGTGCCCCCTGTTTCCAGGTGGAGGTGGACTTCATCCGTGACAAACCGGTCAAAGAAACTCGTCAGCGCACCATGAAACGGCTGACCCGCCTGGCCAAAGGCCAACCCGCCCCGGAGTAAGCACATTGTCATTCCCTAGACCCTGGCTAACGGCCCTGGCGGCCGTGCTGGTTCTGTTCATCGCCGCCTGCGCCACCCCGCCGGCCCAAAAGCCGGCCCCCAACCCCCCGCCGGCTGCCCAGCAGGAGCTGAGCTTCCGCATCCTGGACGACCGCGACCGGATTCCCGCCGGCGCCCGGCTGAGCGTGGAGCCTCTGGCCGGCCGGCCGGCCCGGCCCGGCCCCTACCAGGCCGACGCCGAAGGGATGGTTAAGCTCAATTGGCTGCCCCAGGCCAAGCTGGACGACCTGGGCCAGGGGGTGCAGGACAAGATCTACATCTGGCGCACCCAGCTCAACTGGACCGTCAGCGCCCCGGGGCACATCCCGGCCCGGGGCACCCTGAAGCTGAGGGAAAAGAGCCGCCAGATGGCGGCCAAGGAACTCAAGAGCCTCGACCGCCAGGCCAAGCTCACCCCCCGCAACACGGTGGTGGTGCTGCACAGTTTGGACAGCCTCTGGGGCGGCGAGTTGACCAAGCGCGGGGCCGGCGACGCCTTGAAAAAGGCCTGCCGGGACTTCCGGCACAGCCACGGCCTGGTGGCCCGCCGCCTGGGCGCCGAGTTCGCCTGGCCCGCATTTGTTTTGGACAAAAAAACCCTGAGCATGCGCTTTGACTGGCGCGGAGCCCCCTGGAAGGGCACGGTGCGCGCCCGGCTGGCGGCGCGGGTGGCGGTGCTGGCCGGCCTGCCCCTGTTAATGGCCGCGGGCCAGGACTTTTTGCCCCAGCCCGGGGTGGAGCGCCTGCGCCTGGTGTTCATCGGCAAGGTGCAGCCCGAGGGCGATGAGCACGCCATGCCCCAGTTGGTGCACATCGTCATGGCCGCCCCGGCCTCGCAGGTGATGGAACTGGCCCAGGGCAAGCTCAAGCCCGGTCCCTTTCTGGGCGCCAACCGGCCCCGGGTGATCAAGCAAAAGTAGCTATGAAACAAGACCTATTACAAAAAGCCCACTTGCTTTATGAAGTGGAGGGCGGCCACCTGCAACAACTCCTGGAACGGGATGAGACCTTTTCCCGCCTAAAGGCCAAACTGGCCCAAGAGGAGCGCCGCCTGGCCAAAAGCGACCCGAAAGCGGCCGAGGACCTGGCCGGCGCCCGGCGGCTCCTGTTGGAGATGACCCGGGAGACCTGCTTCAAGATGGGCTATCTCTTGGCCCACAACTATCCCCTGGAAGAGGTGCAAAAGCTGGAGGAATAGGCGCCCGCCCTCCCATGGCCCGTTTGGGCGATTGCCTTGGTGTGGTGATTGTGCTTTGCTGGGCACTTACGCCAACCTCCAGCGGGAAGCCGGGCCATGCCCTACAAATTGCAAGCCATGGATGACTCGCACCGCGAGGCGGTGACCGGAATCATCAATCATCACATCGCCAGCGGTTTTGCCGCCTACCCCAGTCATGCCATGGGAGACGAGTTCTTCCGCTTCACCCGGGGCCAGAGCCCGGACCATCCGGCCTATGTGGTCGCCGACGGCCCGGAGGTGGTGGGCTTCGGTCTTTTGCGCAAGCACCTGCCGCCGGACACCCTAGCCCGCACCGCCGAGGTGAGCTATTTCTTTTTGCCCGGCCACACCGGGCAGGGCCTGGGCAGCCGCCTGCTGGAGCTTCTGACCCAAGACGGCCGCCAGATGGGCATCGACAACCTGCTGGCCAATGTCTCTTCCCTGAACGAGGGCAGCCTGCGCTTTCACCGGCGTCACGGATTCACCGAAGTGGGGCGGTTTGCGCGCGTGGGCCATAAGTGGGGCCAGGACTTTGACATCATCTGGCTGCAAAAGTTTATTTAAGCAGACGGCTTTTCAAACACGTAAGCCAGTCTCGCCGCCGGGGCCAGGCTCCACTCCCCCGGCGGCAGGGACTCCTTTCGGCCGATGACCAGCCAGCCGCCCGGCTCCAGGGCCCCTAGCACCAAGCGCAGGGCCCGGCCTTGGGCGGGCTCTTGCTCATAGGTGAATACGCTGTTACGAAGCATGATCAGGCCGAAGCGCCCCGGTGGGGGGTCGCGCAGCAGGTCGTGTTGTTGCCAGGTGACACCTCGCCGCAGCTCTTGTCTGATCCGGTATTGCTTGACCCCGGGCACTTTGGCAAAATAGCGCTCCTGCCAGCCCGGGGGCAGCCGCCTGAGTGCGCCGCGGGCGAACACCCCGGCCTGGGCCCTGGCCAGATAGGCCGGGTTGAGGTCTGTGGCCATTAGCTCCAGCCAGGGGAGGCCGGGATCAGCACGCCGTAATTCATGGTAGGTCATCAGCATGCCGTAAGGCTCCTGGCCCAGGGCGCAGCCGGCCGACCAGACCCGGGGCCGGCCCCTCCAGGCCAGGGCGGGCAGCAGTTCGTCTTGCAGAGCCTGCCACAGGGCGGCGTCGCGCAGAAAGCGGCTCACCGACACCGTCAAGAGCAGGCGGCACTCCGCGCGCAGCGCCGGGTCCCGCTCCAGCAGTTCCAGGTAATCACGGAAGCGCTTGCAGCCCAGTTCGCCGGCCCGGCGGCGCAGGCGCCTTTTCACCCCCCGGCGCACCTTGTGGTAGCCGTCCCAGGAGAGTTCCATGCGCTCCAGCAGCGCGGCAAATTCAGGATCGGAGAGCATGGGGAGATCATAGCAGCTTGTAGCGACTGTTTTTCGCGTCAAGCGTAATTTGGTTTCCAGGTGGTTTCGTTTGCTGCCATGGAGTTTAGGATGACCAGCATTTTTCTCATTGCAGCG
>JANQFN010000296.1 GCA_028277825.1 Desulfarculaceae bacterium | reverse complement strand
CCCACCGCATCGCCCGCATGGGTCTGGGCTACGTGCCCGAGGACCGGGCCATCTTCGACCGTCTCACCGTGACCGAAAACCTTTTGATGGGCCGCCGGGCCATGAAGGGCCGGGAGCAAAAAGAGGGCGGCTGGGACATGGAGCGCATCTTCTCGGTGTTTCCCATCCTCAAAGACCGGGCCGGCCAGCGGGGCACCACCCTGTCCGGCGGTGAGCAACAGATGCTGACCATGGCCCGCACCCTGATGGGCAACCCCCGGCTTTTGTTGGTGGATGAGCCCACCGAGGGGCTGGCACCGCTGGTCCGCAAGGTGATCGGCGAGATCCTCAAGGACATCAACCAGGCCGGGGTCTCCATTTTACTGGTGGAACAGAACCTGAACGTGGCCTTGAACCTGGCCCAGCGGGGCTATGTCATGGCCAAGGGAGAGATAGTCTTTGCAGGCACTTCACAGGAGATACGCGAGGCGGATGACATCCGCCGCCGCTATTTAGAAGTTTGACCCAGGATCTATTTGAAACCCAAAGGGAGGGAGGTTTCGCATGAAACGTAAACTGTTTATAACTTTGGCCATATCGGTGATGGCGGTCACCATGCTGGCCAGCGGCGCCCCGGCCGCGGACACTTTCAAGGTGGCCACCTTCGACCCGTTGTCGGGCCCCTTCAAGTACATTGGCGACAGCTACAACTGGGGCCTCATTTTCCACGCCATGCAATATAACAAGGAAAAGGGCGGCGTGTTGGGGAAGAAAATCGAGATCATCCCCTATGACAGCCAGCTCAAGCCCGACGTGGCGGTGCGTTTGGCCACCCAGGCCATCCTGGAAAAGAAGGTCAATGTGATCGCCACCGGCACCGGCAGCCACATCGCCAAGGCCCTGTCCCAGGTGGCCAAAAAATTCAAGGTGCCCCTGATCAGCTACGGCGCCGAGGCGGCCAGCCTCACCGGCAAGCTGTGCAACAAGTACTTCTTCCGCATCAGCCTGAACACCGCCCAGCATTCCGGCGCCCTGGCGGCCTACCTGAAGAAGCTACCCAAGGTCAAGAAGGTGGGCATCATCTGCCAGGACTACACCTTCGGGCGCGAGGCGGCTGATGACTTCAAGAAATCCCTCAGCAAGTTCAGGCCCGACATCAAGATCGTGGTGGAGATATTCCATCCCCTGATGACCAAGGACTTCGCCCCCTACATCACCAAGCTCAACGCCTCGGGCGCCGAGTGGGTCTTCTGCTCCAACTGGGGTCCGGACCTGGGTCTGTTGATCAAACAGGGCAAGAATCTGGGCATGAAGGCCAAGCTGTTGACCTACTTCCTGGAGGACGGCATCCAGCTCAGCGACGTGCAGGATGCGGCGCTGGGTTTCGTCAACGCCGAATTCGGCTCCCTGGTCAACCCCAACCCACTGCAGCAGGCCCTCAACCAGGCCTATCACAAGAGCTGGCGCACCTTCGTCACCTCCAAGAATCCGGTTTACCAGTGGCCCGGCACCGTGGTCTTCAAGACCCACCCCATTCGTTATTTCTGGGACGCGGCCAACAAGGTCGGCAAGTGGGACGTGGACAAGGTGATCGAGGCCTTTGAGGGCATGCGCTTTGATGGCCTCAACGGCAAGATGTACATGCGGGCCCAAGACCATCAGATCCAGACCCCGATCCCAGTGACCGTGATTGTTCCCAAGGACCAGAATCAGTTCGACCCGACCTACCCGGGCAGCAAGATGGTGGAGATAGTGCCCATCGTGGACACCACGGTGCCCCTGTCCCAGACCGGCTGCAAGCGTAAGTAAGACGGCCTAGGCAACTCCGGGCGGTGTTATGTTTGCCCGGAATAATTAAAACCCGCACTCCCTCCCGCCGGCCAATGCGGCGGGAGGGAGCTCCTGGCCCAGCATTTGTGCCCGGTCCGCTTAAGCCCAGGCAGACTGGGAAGGGTCCGCCATGTCCGGTCACATCACGATATCCGCGATCCCCAAGACGGTGGGCCGAGGCGCGCGCACCCGCCTGAAGCCGAAAATCGCCTAGGCGGCGTCAGGCCATAAAAACTCCCCGCCCGGTCAAGCCTGGCGGGGAGATATTTTTTTGGGTTGGGCGGGACGGCCTAGATCGCGGTGGCGCCTCCGTCCACCACCAGGGTCTGGCCGTTGATATAGTCCGCGCCGGCCGAGGCCAAAAACAACACCGGATGCACCACGTCCCTGGTCTCGGCCAGGCGGCCGGCTGGGATGCTGGATACGATCTGATCGTGCAGGTTCTCATCGGACCAGAAAGGCTGGGAGAAACCGGTCTTGACCATGGCCGGGGCCACCGCGTTGGCCTGGATGTTGAACTGGCCCAACTCGCCGGCCAGGACCTGAGTCATCATCTCCATGCCTGCCTTGGCGATGCCGTAGACCCCCATGAAGGGCGCGGCCCGGCGGGCGGCGGTGGAGGAGACTGTAACGATCTTGCCGCCGCCCTGTTCTTTCATGATCTGGGCCGCGCGCCGCGAGCACAAAAAAGTGCCGTTTAGGTTGCTGTCGATGATTTTTTGCCACAGGCCGGGCTCGGTGTCGGCCAAAGAGGCGGTCATCAGGTTCATACCCACGTTGTTGATCAGGATGTCCAGGCGGCCGAACTTGTCCAATACCGCCTGAAACAGGGCCTCCACCTGGTCGGGCTTGGCGATGTGGGCCGGCACCACCAGGGCCTCTTTGCCCAGTTCGGCGGCGGCGGCCTTGAGCCCCTCTTCCTTGCGCGCGCAGATGGCCACCTTGGCCCCCTCGGCCAACAGGCGCTTGGCCGCTTCCAGGCCGATGCCCCGGCTGCCGCCGGTCACCAAGGCCACCTTGCCCTTGAGTCCGTAGGATATCTCACTCATTTGCTAAGCCCCCTGCTCGTTGGAATGGAGATAAAAAATTGCGGACTATATCTTAAGCCAAATCAGTTGGCCCTGGCCAGGGCTTCCTCAACCTCAGGGCCCACCAGGCCGTTTTCCCGGTCCCGGGCGGCCTCCAGGGCCTTCCTGGCCCGATCCCCGCCCAGGCGGCCCAGGGCCCAGGCGGCCATGGCGCGCACCTTCTCGTCCGGGTTGTCCTTAAGAGCTGCGGCCAACAGCGGCACCTGCTCCCGGTCGCCCAGGTTGCCCAGGGCCCGGGCCGCGTTCATCTGCCACCTGGCCACCTTTTTGCGCGAGATGTAAAAAGCCAGCGGCCAGACCTTTTTCTGATAATAGGCGCTGTCCATGGTCAACAGCTTATGCAAGGCGAAGTCCGCTGCCCTGGCCATGAGCGGCGGATTGTCGGGCAGGGTCTGGTTGAGCCAGGGCTGGTTGCGCGGACAAACCTCCTGGCAGCGGTCGCAGCCGTACATCCAGGTGCCCATGGGTTCCCGCAGTTTTTGGTCGGTCAAACCGGGCGCGAAGTATGAATTGTAGGCGATGCACTTTTGGGGCCGCATCTTTTTGGGCGAGTACAGGGCGCCGGTGGGGCAGGCGGCCACGCAGGCGTTCTTGCACCAGGAAGGGCAGCCCAGTTCTATGGAGGGCTCATCCGGGGTGAGTTCTTTGTCCAGCACGATGGGGATGCTCTCCAGCCAGGAGGCCCCCTTCATGGCGCCGGTGGCGTAGACAAAGCAGTTCTTGCCGTAGGTGACCAGACCGGCCCGGGCGGCGGACATGCGGGCGGGTATCTCGTCGTCGTAGCGGAACTTGAGCCCCTGGCCCTTCAAAAAGGCGAAAAAGTCCATGACCCGCTGGTGTTCGGCGCCCTTTTCCTTGCGCTCATCCACCTGGTAGCAGCGCCCGATGATGCCGATCAACTCGCGGGGAAAGGCCCGGCGGTGGTAGTTGCGGATCAAGACCAGGATGGTCTTAGCCCAGGGGTAGCGCCGGGTCACCTCGGCCCCGCGCAGAACATTGAACCGGGGGCTCATCACCCACTGGTACATCTCGGGCCTGGAGTTGATCTCCTTGATGTACAAATCCAGGGGATCGGCGCTGGTGAAGCCGATGCCCGCAAAGCCCAATTCCAGGGCCCTGTCCCTGAGGTCCTCTTTGAGGCCCATGACGCCTAGTCCTCTTGGTCCCAGGGCACCCGCTTGCCCTCAGGGGTGTAGCGGTAAAAGCCCTTGCCCGCCTTACGGCCCAGGCGGCCCTGTTGGACCATGTCCACGATCATGTCAGTGCGCCCCAATAGGGCTTCCTCACCCAGGGCCTTCATGGACTCGCCGATCAGCACCCAGGTGTCCAGGCCGGCGTTGTCGGCGATTTCAAAGGGGCCGGCGTTCCAGCCGTAGCCCAGCTTCATGCCGATGTCCACGTCCTCGGGGCTGACCACGCCCTCGGCCACCAGATCGGCGGCCTCGCGGAAGGCGGCGGAGAAGATGCGGTTCATCACAAAGCAGGGGATATCCTTTTTCACCCGCACCGGGGTCTTGCCCAGCCCGGCCACAAAGGAAACCCCGCGCTCGAACACCTCTTCGCTGGTGTCATTGCCCTTGACCACCTCCACCAAGGCCATCAGGGGCACCGGTCCGAAGAAGTGCAGGCCCAACACCCGCTCCGGGTGCTGGGTGACCGCGGCGATGCGGCTGATGGGGATGGAGGAGGTGTTGCTGGCCAGGGGCGTGCTGGCCGGCGCCAGGCGGTCCAGTTCGCTGAACAACTCGTGCTTGAGCGCTTCGATCTCCAAAACCGCCTCTATCACCCAGGCCGCGTCGGCCGCGCTGCCCAGGCCGTCCACCAGCTTGACCCGGTCCAACACCGCCGAGGGATCGTCGCTGATCAGTCCTTTGGAAGCCAATTTGTTTACCGAAAAGGCCACGCCTTCCAGGGCCTTTTCCTGGGCCTCGGGCTTGACGTCGTATAGGTGCACTCGGTAGCCAGCCTGGGCGCAGACCTGAGCGATGCCCGCCCCCATGAAGCCGGCGCCCAGCACCAGCACCAGCTCGCCGTTGCCACCCTTTTTGGGTTCGTCGCTCATGTTACTTGTCTTTCCTCTAGGCCACCTGGAACAGGGCCTCGTCGTATTCGGACTTGCCCTCGTAGCGCTTCATATAGAAGCCGGGCAGGGCGTCTATGTT
>JANQFN010000290.1 GCA_028277825.1 Desulfarculaceae bacterium | reverse complement strand
GCCCATTTCCAAGAGGGTGGTGATGTTGGTGCCCGAGCCGGACATGAAAGCGGCCACGCGCAGTTTGCGCCCGGCGGCCTGGGGGTCGAAGAGGGGGCCGTTGGCCATGGGAGGCTCCTTGCTCTGAAAGGAAAAGCTACCTAAGTTTTAGTGCCTAGGGGGGAGTGGGGTCAAGGGTCTGAGGTTTGCGAACCGGCTTCGAGAAGATTGGTTTTTAACGAGGATGGCGGAGGGGCTTAGTGTTTGGCCCGCCCGGATCCGGTAATGCTGCGGGCAGTTTGGAAGGAGGTTTCTAAGGGTCAAGAAAGAAGACAAACTAACAGAAACGTTACGGCAACGGCCAAACGCACCGTAATGGCGTATATATCCCTAATGAAGTCGTATTTGATCTTTATATTAACCAACTCAAATTCTTGGTCGCTCAGGTATCGACCGCCACAGTACGAAGAATCTGCCTCACTTCGGTGTTCTTTCATTCCCGGCAGTCTTCGTGTGAACATTGCGGCCTCCCAAAAAACGAAAACGCACTTTGCCATGCAATTGGCAAGTGCGTAGCGTAGGCCGCGAGATTTCTTTCATGAGGTTAGGGCGTCATAACCACCCTTGTCAATGCAAACGTCTGCTCCATGATTGCGGCTACTTAGTCCTTTGTTAGCAGCTACTTAACAAGATGTCCCGGCTTAAAAGACGCCATCGGAACTCCGGTCAAGGGTTGGGCGGCCAAAGGGGTGCTTGCCGGTCGCGCTCAGCCAGAGCCTCGGCATAGTGCTTGGCCGCGCACTGGGGGCAGACGCCGTGGGAGGCCTCCAGGTCGGTGAGTTCTTGCAGATAGGACTCCACCGGCTCCCAGAGGTCCTCCCCATCCGGCTCCCGGGCGGGCAGCCGCACGTCCTTGCAGAAGGAGCACACGCCCAACACCGGCCGGGTGCTCTGTATCCAGGGGGCCATCACGCGCTCCATCTGTTTGATGCGCACCAGCATATGACCCAAAAGATACCCGGCCACCGCCCCCAGCAAGGCCGGCAGCAGCAGAGCCCGCCACTGGAAAGCGCCGCCGTTTAGATAGGCGTCCTGCAGACTGACCGCCGAGCCGAAGCACAACGCGCCCAGCAGGGCCAGGCCCCATTGATACAGGGCTGGCCTGGAGGCGTTAAACGGATTTATTGTCTGGTTTGGCATGGAGGCACATTGCGCCCGGGAGTGGACCCCGCCACCCCACCGGCGTCCCTGGCCTTATTAGATAATAAATACAAGCAAAATGTCCATGGCCAAATGGGGCGGTTTCACCCTTTTCTGGTGGAATTTGTAGGGTGGGTTGGAGGCTGCCGTTTCAGGCCTTGGATACGGCCTTTTCTTGACAACCAGGGGCGCGCCATAGATAATCATGCCCATCACAGGGGGCCAAATCGAAACAGACGCGGAGCTAAATGGATATAGACCTCATCGGCCGTAAAATCATCGCGCGTCTGCAAGGCGACCTGCCCCTGACTTCCCGCCCCTTTGCAGACCTGGCCGCCGATCTGGGCCTGAGCGAGGCCCAAGTGGTGGAGCGCATCCTCGCCCTGGCCCAAGGCAAGGTGATGCGCCGCTTTGGGGCCACGCTGCGCCACCAGCAGTCTGGCTTTGCCGCCAACGTGATGGTGGCCTGGCGGGTGCCCAGCGAGCGCGCCGGCGAGGTGGGCCGGAAACTGGCCGCTTTTCGCAACGTGAGCCACTGCTACTGGCGGCGGCCCTCTTGCGATGATTTTCCCTACAACCTTTTCTCCATGGTGCACGGCACCAGCGAGGAGCACTGCCGGGATCTGGTGGCCCGGATGCGCGCGG
>JANQFN010000381.1 GCA_028277825.1 Desulfarculaceae bacterium | reverse complement strand
GGCCGAGGCCTTCGGGCCGGGCGAGCCAGGGGTGGAGCACGAGAACCTGCAGGCCCGCATCCGGGGCAACATCCTCATGGGCCTGTCCAACCGCTTCGGCTGGCTGGTATTGACCACGGGCAACAAAAGCGAGACCGCGGTGGGCTATTGCACCCTCTACGGCGACATGGCCGGCGGCTTCGCGGTGATCAAGGACGTGCCCAAGACCGTGGTCTACGAACTGGCCGAGTACGTCAACCAGGCCGCCGGGCGTGAGTTGATACCGGTCAGCACCATCCAGCGGCCACCCTCGGCCGAGTTGAGGCCCGACCAGAAGGACTCGGACAGCCTGCCGCCCTACGAACTCCTGGACCCCATCCTGGAAGCCTACGTGGAGCAGGACCTGGTGCTCAATGAGATCACCGCCCTGGGCTATGACTTTGACACCGTGCGCGAGATCATCCGCCTGGTGGACATTAACGAGTACAAACGGCGCCAGGCCCCGCCCGGGGTCAAGATCACGCCCAAGGCCTTTGGCCGCGACCGGCGGCTGCCCATTACCAACCACTACCGCCCGGGCTTCGACCGATAAGTAAGAAAAATTATTAACCGCGACAATAGGGTTACTTCTTGCGCCATTGCCTACCTTCTGGTATGTTTTCCGCATCTTTAATACAAAATAGTAAGCAAGTCGGAAAGGGCCCTATGTCATTGCAACCAAACCAGAATCCCCAGGTCCAGAGGCAGGTCAAGGAACTCTCTCTACTGTTTGACATCTCTCAGACCTTGGATCAGAGCATTGAACTTAGGGACGTGGTGGCCCCGGTGCTGGAACTCATGGCCGAGCACATGGGCATGCTGCGCGGCACCATCACCCTGTTAAACCGCGACACCGGCGAGATCCTGATCGAGGCGGCCCATGGGCTGTCCGCCCAGCAGCGCCAGCGCGGCCGCTACCGCCTGGGCGAGGGTGTCACCGGGCAGGTGGTGGCCAGCGGCCGGTCCATGGTGGTGGAACACATCAATGAGGAGCCCCGCTTTCTGGACCGCACCGGCGCCCGCAGCAGCCAGGACAAGCGGGACATCTCCTTCATCTGCGTGCCCATCAAGGAAGGCAACGAGGTGGTGGGCGCCCTGAGTGCGGACCGCCTGTTCGCCGAATCGGTGGACCTGGAAGAGGACGTGCGCCTGATGAGCGTGATCGCCTCCATGATCGCCCAGGCGGTGCGGCTGCGGCGGGAGGTGTTGGAGGAACAGGAGCAGCTACGGGCCGAAAACGAGCGTCTGCAGGAGACTCTGAAAGACCGCTTCCACCCGGCCAACATCATCGGCCGCTCCAAGGCCATGCACTTGGTCTACGACCTCATCGCCCAGGTGTGCCACGGCAACACCACCGTCTTGATCCGGGGCGAGAGCGGCACCGGCAAGGAACTGGTGGCCCATGCCATTCACTACAACAGCCTGCGCGCCTCCAAGCCCTTCATCAAGGTCAACTGCGCGGCCCTGCCCGAGAGCGTCATCGAGTCCGAGTTGTTCGGCCACGAAAAGGGCGCCTTTACCGGCGCGCACAACCAGCGCAAGGGACGCTTCGAGCTGGCCGACTGCGGCACTATCTTCCTGGACGAGATCGGCGACTTGTCGCCGGCCACCCAGGTCAAACTGCTGCGGGTCCTGCAAGAGCGGGAGTTCGAGCGAGTGGGCGGCACCCAGACCATCAAAAGCGACGTGCGGGTGATCGCCGCCACCAACCGGGAGTTGGAAAAGCTTTTAGAGAGCGGCACCTTCCGCCAGGACCTCTACTACCGGCTCAACGTCTTTCCCATCCACGTGCCCCCCTTGCGGGAGCGGGCCAGCGACACCCTGTTGTTGGCCAACCACTTTGCCGAGAAATTCTCCAAGGCCAACAACAAGACCATCCGCCGCATCTCCACCCCGGCCATTGACATGCTCATGAGCTACCACTGGCCGGGCAACGTGCGCGAGCTGGAAAACTACATCGAGCGGGCGGTGATCCTCTCCAGCGACGAGGTGATCCACGGCCACCACCTGCCCCCCACCTTGCAGACCGCCGAGGCCTCGGGCACCGTGCACCAGGGCACCCTGCAATCCACCCTGGAAAACCTGGAGCGGGAGCTGATCGCCGACGCCCTGAAGAACTCGCGGGGTAACAAGGCATCGGCCGCCCGGGCCCTGGGCATCAGCGAACGCCTCATGGGACTGCGGGTCAAAAAATACAATATCGACCCCAGACGTTTTCGCACCAAGGCGTAGGTTTATAGGCAGCTACATACCCTAGTGTATCTTTCGTAGTAATTACCAGGCTACCCCCTTAGCGGGTGGCCCGGTTTTATTTTGCCCTGATATCCAGCCCTTAACTCAAATCCTCAAAAAAGTTGGCCACCTGGCACGGCCCTTGCCATTTATAGCGCCAATCCGCGGCATGGTGCCACGGCACAAGCAGCCCTCCTGCAGGGGTACATGGCAGGAGTTGATCTGTCTGAAGGGATTGAAAAGGAGACATCATGAGAAAGCTGGTTATTAGCACCCTACTGGTATTGAGCCTGATCCTACCGCTGGGCCTAGCGGGCGCCTCCCCGGCCCAGGCCAAAATAGAAGTCAGCGCTGACCTGGAAGTGGCCTTCAACTCCAAGTACGTCTGGCGCGGCATCGTGGTGGTGGACGACTGGGTGGCTCAGCCCTCGGTAACCGTGGGCGTGGGCGACTTTTCGTTCAACGTGTGGGGCGACTACATGCTCACCGATGAGAACAACCGCAAAAACGAGTTCGACGAGATCGATCTCACCGCGGACTACACCTTCTCCCTGGGCAAGTTCAGCATCCCGGTGGGCATCATCCACTACACCTTCCCGGGTTCCACGGCGCCGGCCACCACCGAGCTCTTTGCCGGGGTCAGCTACGACTGGGTGATCACCCCCAGCCTGACGATTTACTACGACGTGGACGAGGCGCATGGAGCTTACGTCCTGGGTTCTCTAGGCTATTCCCTGGAGCTTCCCTCTTCCAGCAAGACCGTGTCCTGGAGCCTGGACCTGGGCGCCTCCATCGCCTATGGATCCTCAGATTACAATGACTTCTACTACAACAACACCGACAAGGGCGGCTTCACCGATTACGTTCTCTCCCTGGCGGTGCCCATCGGCATCGGCCAGTATTTGACCATCACCCCCCAGGTGCTCTGGACCGGCCTGGTGGACTCGGACATCAAGGACAACATGAAAGCCTCTCAGGACGAGAACAACATCTACTTTGGCATCATCTTCACCGGTTCCTTCTAGAAACCACTAATCACCCCAAAACAGGCCCGGCCGGAATCCGCCGGCCGGGCCGGACAAAAGGAGCAGTCAGCCATGTTGAAAAGAACCATGGCCACCACAGCTGCGCTCTTGGCAAGCGGAATAATCTACGCCCTGCCCGCCTGGGCGGAGGAGGCCGCGGCCAAGACCCCCAAGATCAACGACCTGGACACGGTCTGGGTCCTGCTGGCGGCCTATCTGGTCTTTTTCATGCAGCCCGGCTTCGCCATGCTGGAGGCCGGCCTGACCCGGGCCAAGAACGCGGCCAACATCCTGGCCAAGAACTTCATGGACTTTTCCCTGGCCAGCATACTCTACTTCCTGATCGGCTACGCCTTCATGTTCGGCGAGGGCAACGCCTTCATCGGACTCTCCGGCTTCGCCCTGTCGGGCCTGGAGGGCGACGGCGTACCGGTGTGGGCCTCCTGGATGTTCCAGGCGGTGTTCTGCGGCACCGCGGCCACCATCGTCAGCGGCGCCATGGCCGAACGCACCAAGTTCATCTCTTACCTGGTGGCCACCCTGTGCCTGACGGCGGTGATCTATCCCATCATCGGCCACTGGACCTGGGGCGGCGGTTGGCTCAGCGAAATGGGCTTTTTCGACTTCGCCGGCTCCACCATCGTGCACGGCACCGGCGGCTGGGTGGGCATGGTAGGCGCCATGTACCTGGGCCCCCGTATCGGCCGCTACAGCCCTGATGGTAAGAGCCGGGTCCTGGCTGGCCACAACATCCCCCTGGCCGCCCTGGGCGTGTTCATCCTCTGGTTCGGCTGGTTCGGCTTCAACCCCGGCTCCCAGTTGGCCGCCAGCGGCCTGGACAATGCCAATGCCATCGCCCTGATCACGGCCAACACCTCTCTGGCCGCCTCTGCCGGCGCCGTGGCCGCCATGGCCCTGGTGTGGATGATGTTCGGCAAGCCCGATTTGACCATGTGCATGAACGGCGCCCTGGCCGGTCTGGTGGCCATCACCGCGCCCTGCGCGGTGGTCAGCCCCGGCGCTGCCATCGTCATCGGACTCATCGCCGGCGTCATTGTGGTCCTGGGCGTCAAGCTCCTGGACATCCTCAAGATAGACGATCCGGTGGGCGCGGTGCCGGTGCACGGCTTCAACGGCATGTTCGGCACCATCGCCGTGGGCATCTGGGGCCAGAAGGCCCTGGGGCTGGGCGCCGACGGCCTCTTGCACGGCGGCGGCTTCGGCCAGCTGGGCATCCAGATCCTGGGCACCGTGGCCTGCGCGGTCTTCGCCATGGTCGCCATGGCCATCGTATTCTTCCTGGTGGACAAGCTCATGGGCCTTCGCGTGAGCAAAGAAGAGGAAGTGCGCGGCCTGGATATCGAAGAACACGGTATGGAAGCCTACGCGGACTTCCAGATCTTCACCACCACCTAAGAAAGGGGGAAGATCAAATGAAGCTGATAATCGCCTATGTCAAGCCGGAACGGCTAAACGAGGTGAAGCAGGCCCTTTATGAAGCCGAGGTCTTCAACATGTCGGTCACCAACATCGTGGGCTCCGGCCGCCAGCGGGGGTTTTCCGAGACCTACCGCGGGGTGGAGCAGGAGGTGACCCTGCGCAAGAAGATCCGCCTGGAGATCGGGGTCAACGACGACTTCGTGGAGCCGGCCAAGGAGGCCATCATCAAAGGCGCCCGCACGGGCAAGATCGGCGACGGGGTGATCTTCGTGCTGCCCATCGAAGACAGCACCCGCATCCGCACCGGAGAGACCGGAGCTCCTGCCATGGGCTAAAGGCCCTGTTACCCCTGACCCGGGGCCCGGAGGCTTGATCGCCTCCGGGCCCCTTTTGCGATTGGGGCCTGTAACCCGGCGCTGTTTGGGTTATGCTGTTAATGAGAGTCCGGCGCGCCCTGGCCCCACACGCGCCCGCACCTTTGGGGAGTCTCGACCCATGCGGCGAAGGGAGTTTTTGCACATGACGGCATTGGCCATGCTGGCCGCGGCCGGCCCGGTGAACAGCGCCGGCGCCAAGGCGCCCCAGCAGCCCCCCAACGGCCCGGGCCCCGAGGTCAGCGTCGCCCTGGCGGCCACGCCCCAGGATGCCGGTGATCAAGCCCTGCGCCAAGCGGTCAAGCGGGCGGCGCTGGAGGCCAGCGACTTCGCCTGGCTGAGCCAAGAGGACGCGGTGTTCATCAAGCCGGCCCTGAACTCGGGCAATACCTATCCGGCCACCACCAGCCCCCTGGCCATCGCGGCCATGGTGGAGTTGCTCAAAGAAAAAGGGGCGGGCCGGGTGATCGTGGGCGACACGGCCGGTATCGAGCACGTCAAGCTCAGCCCGGACAGCCTGCGGGGCAGCACCCGCAAACTGGCCGAGCAAAACGGCATCGGCCCGGCGGCAAAGGCCGCCGGTGCCGAACTGTACTTTCCCGAGGAGGACGGCTGGGGGGCGTTCTTCGAAGAGACCCCGGCCGCGGGCCAGCACTGGCAGGCCGGCCTGATGATGCCCAAGATACTTAAGGAGGTGGAGCATATCGTGCTCATGCCCCGCTGCGGCCGCCATGTGCTGGCCGGCAGCACCCTGGGGCTCAAGGCGGCGGTGGGCTATTGGCGCACCGACACCCGCCTGGAATATCACCACGACGCAGGCTCCTTTCAGGAAAAGACCGCCGAGGGCAACACGGTGCCCAGCCTGTTGGACAAACAGCGTCTGGTCCTGACCCTGGCC
>JANQFN010000257.1 GCA_028277825.1 Desulfarculaceae bacterium | reverse complement strand
CAACGCCGCCGACAGCCATATGTCCCTGATGCCCGGCACCGAGTCCCTGGGCCTGGACGCGGTGCTGATGAACAACCGGGTGACCGAACTGATGAGTCGCGAGGTGCTCACCTGCCTGCCGGCTTATACGGTGCGGGCGGCGGCCAAGCTGATGACCGCGCGCAAGGTGGGCTCCATCATCATCGCCGACCATCAGGGCACCCCCCTGGGCATTATCACCGACACCGATCTGCGGGTGAGAGTCCTGGCCTCGGGTGCCGATCCTGAGGTGCCGGTGGCCGAGGTGATGAGCCAGCCCATGAAGACCATCTCGCCCAAGGCGTTTGCCTTTGAGGCCATGATCGAGATGGCTCGCCACGGCACCCATCACCTGGCGGTGATCGAGGGCGAACGCCTGGTGGGGGTGATCAGCGACCACGACCTCACCGTGGTCACCGGCTCTTCGCCGGTGGGGGTGATCAAAGAGGTGGCCCTGGTCTCCACCGTGGAGGAGTTGGCCTCTTTGCCCCAGCGCATGGGCCGGGTGATGGAGATGCTGCTCAGGCTGGGGGGTTCGGCCGAGTACATGCAGGAGGTGATCACCCAGTTCAACGACCGCCTCACTCTGCGGCTGCTCAGGATCACCGCCCGGGACATGGAGTATGCCGGCCTGGGCGGAGTGCCGGTGCCCTATAGCTGGATGGCCCTGGGCGGCGCCGGCCGGCGGGAGCAGGTGCTGCCCAGCCCCCAGGATCATGCCGTGGCCTATGCCCAGGTGCCTGCGGGCGAGGATGAGGCGGTGCGGGACTGGTTCCGGACATACGTGGAGCGGGTGAGCCGGGGATTGGCCACCTGCGGTTTCCCCCTGGGCAACAACGGGGTGATGCACAGCGCCGAGGGCTGTTGCCGCAGCGAGTCGGAGTGGGAGCGGGCCTATCTGGGCTGGGTGGACGGGGAGCCGGGAGCGGATCTGACCCAGGCGGACGTGTTTTTCGACATGAGGCTGGTCTACAGCGAGACTGACTTCGGTGATCTTTTGTGGGAGGCGGCCAGCGAGGCCATCAAGGAACGGCCGGGTTTCCCCCGGCGGCTGCAGGCGGCGGGCTCGGATTTGCGGCCGCCCATGGGTTTTGTGCGCGAGCATGTGGTGGCCAAAGACGGCGAATATGTGGAGCGCTTCAACCTCAAAGACAGCGGCATCACGCCGGTGGTCAACGCGGCCCGGGTCATGGCCATGGAAAAGCTGGTCAGGCGCACCAACACCCTGGAGCGTCTGGCCATCCTGACCCGTTTGGGGCTTTTGACCGAGCGTTTCGCCGCCGATGTGCACGAGGCCTTTTCCTTTATCACCCTGCTTCGCATCGCGCGCTATTTGGAGCGGCGGGAAGAGGTCAACCGGCCTTATGATATGGTGAGCGCCGGGAGCCTGAACAGCGTGCAAAAAAAGATGCTCAAGGAGAGCTTCGCGGTGATCAACCAGTTGCAGGACTTCATGCAAAAGCGCTACCAGGCGGCGGCTTGAAAAACGAGGGGTGATGGGTGAATCTGTGGCAGGCAAGGCTGAGCAATCAAATGCTGAAAATGCGCCTGTCGCGGCGCAACTTGCCCTCAGAGGCGCGCAACAATCTATCGGCTCTGGACACTCTGGAGGCGGGAGCCCCGGCCAAGGAGCAGCGCTATGTGGTGGTGGACCTGGAGACCACCGGCCTGGACTTCAACCGGGATCGGGTGGTGAGCGTGGGCGCCTTCCGGGTGGTGGACGGCGCCATCCGTCTGGGGGAGGTGTTTTCGGCGCTGGCCAACCCGGGCCGGGGAATCCCCGCCGAATCCATCAAGGTGCACGGCATCACCCCGGACATGATAAAGAGCGCGCCGCCGGCTTGGGAGGTGTTCAGGGATTTTTTGGAATATTTGGGTTCGGATATACTGGTGGCCCACCACGCCCGGTTCGATTTGTTTTTTTTGGACCGGGTGATGCGGGCACAATACGGTTTCCGCATGCAGAACCTGGTGGTGGATACGGTTCTGATGTGCCGGGCGGCCTTGATCCAGCCGGACCCATACGGGGAGAAGAGGGGAGCCAAACGCTGCAGCCTGGACGCCTTGGCCGGGCACTACGGGTTGGAGGTGCCTGAGCGGCACACCGCCCTGGGCGACGCCTTGGCCACCGCCCTGATATTCCAGCGCCTGGTGTTGGATCTGGAAAAGGCGGGCTGGGGCAGTTTGGGAGAGTTGGCCAAGGTGGCCGGCGTCAAATAAGGGGCAGGCGCCGGGGGAGGATAGGAAAACGCGGCCCCGCCGGAGGGTGCGGGCCGGGGCCGTTGAAACTTTTTTAGCTATACGCCTTTAATCGGTTTGACCGTTACGGGAGGAGAGTTGGTTATGTCGGATAAAGTGTTGGAAAAGAACGGACTGTACTACCCGCCCCAGTCTTTCGTGGACAAGGCCTACATCAGTAGCTTCGAGCAGTACAAGGAGATGTATGACCGCTCCATAGCCGACCCCGAGGCCTTTTGGGCCGAGGTGGCTGAAAATTTCTACTGGGAGAAGAAGTGGGACACCATATTGGAGTACAACTACCACCGCTCCAAGGGCAGCATCTCCATCAAGTGGTTCCAAGGCGCTCTGACCAACATGTCCTACAACTGCATCGACCGCCACCTGGAGGCCAGGGGGGACCAGCCGGCCCTGTTGTGGGAGGGCAACGAGCCCGGCGAGGACAACATCCTCACCTACCGCCAGCTCTATGAGGAGGTGACCAAGTTCGCCAACGTGCTCAAAGGCTTTGGCATCAAAAAGGGCGACCGGGTGACCATCTATTTGCCCATGATCCTGGAATTGTCCGTGGCCATGTTGGCCTGCGCGCGCATCGGCGCCATCCACAGCGTGGTGTTTGGCGGCTTTTCGGCCGAGGCGCTCAAGGACCGCATCGTGGACTCCCAGTGCAGCCTGGTGATCACCAGCGACGGCACCTACCGCGGCGGCAAGGCCGTGACCCTAAAACAGATCGCCGACGAGGCCATGGAGGCGGGCGGCAAGGAAGGCCTCACCGTGCCCAAGGCGGTGGTGGTGGAGCGGGTCGGCCCGGGCAAGGGCATCGACTGCCCCATGACCGACGGCCGCGACGTGTATTGGCACGACCTGATGGCTGAGGCCGAGGTGGGCTGCGACCCGGAGTGGATGGAGGCCGAGGACCCGCTGTTCATCCTCTACACCTCCGGCTCCACCGGTAAGCCCAAGGGGGTGTTGCACACCACCGGCGGCTACATGGTCTATGTGTCCACCACACACAAGTACGTCTTCGACTACCATGACGGCGACATCTACTGGTGCACCGCTGACATCGGTTGGGTGACCGGGCACAGCTACATCCTCTACGGGCCGCTTCTAAACGGCGCCCAGAGCCTGATGTTCGAGGGCGTGCCCACCTATCCCGACTCGGGCCGTTTCTGGGACGTGGTGGACAAATGGAAGGTGGACATCTTCTACACCGCGCCCACCGCCATCCGGGCGGTGATGCGCATGGGTGATGATTTCGTCACCAAATACAGCCGCAAGACCCTGAATCTGTTGGGCACGGTGGGTGAGCCCATCAACCCCGAAGCCTGGCGCTGGTACAACGAACTGGTGGGCGATTCGCACTGCCCCATCGTGGACACCTGGTGGCAGACCGAAACCGGCGGCATCCTGATTACGCCTCTGCCCGGGGCCATCCCCACCAAGCCCGGCTCGGCCACGCTGCCCTTCTTCGGGGTGCAGCCTTGCCTGTTGGACGACGACGGCAAGGAACTGGAGGGCAACGGAGTCAGCGGACGCCTGGCCATAAAGGCCCCCTGGCCCGGCCAACTCAGGACCACCTACGGCTCCCACGAGCGCTTTGAGACCGTGTACTACAGTGACTTCGACGGCTATTACTTCACCGGCGACGGCGCCAGACGCGACGAGGACGGCTACTACTGGATCACCGGCCGCGTGGACGACGTGATCAACGTCAGCGGACACCGCATGGGCACCGCCGAGGTGGAAAGCGCCCTGGTGGCGCATCCGGCGGTGGC
>JANQFN010000107.1 GCA_028277825.1 Desulfarculaceae bacterium | reverse complement strand
TTCTTCGCCCAGCCAACCCAATTTCACCTGAATCCGCTAACTAAGCAAACAAAAGGGAAGCCCGAAGCGCGTGCAAAATATCGCCGCGCCAACGGACTTGCAAACCATCAAAAATCCTTTTGCCAGCCCGAACAGAGTCCCTGGCGGGGCTGGCAACAGGCGCTGAAAGGGCGCTTAACTGAAAGCGCATCCCAGCCCCGGCTGGGGGCTGGTGAAGGGCTGGCGTCTCTTCGCTCTAACCAAAGCTGTTCTCGCGTTGGCGCGCCCGAAGCACATCCTTCACTGGGCTGTATTAGACATTACTCCTGAGTGACGAGGTTTCCCCAAACGACTTCCAACATCTGCACAGCATTTATGCCAGCCCTATACCAGCTCCCAGCCGGGGTGCTCCTGACAACGCCTCTTCATCTTCGCGAATTTTAATTCCACCAGTGGGCGGGCCGGGCGGGTACAGAAAAGAACAACCTAGTCCGAGCTGGACAAAGCCCTAATTCCTAGCCACCCCCCGCCCGCCTGCCTTTATAATAGTTGTTGGGAATCATAACCATCTTGGAGCCAGACATGAGCCAAAGCGAATCGCCTCCTCCGGAAGCGGCCCCCTCCATCCCGGCGGGCTCCTGCGACTGGCAGCGCCCCAACGACCCGGCCAGCATCGTCATCTTCGGGGCCTCGGGCGACCTCACCCGGCGCAAGCTAATCCCGGCCCTGTACGACTTGTTCATCCACGGCGGTCTGCCCGAGCGCTTCGCGGTGGTGGGTGCGGCCCGCACCGAACTGAGCGACCAAGCCTTTTGCGACCAGGCCAAAGAGGGCGTGGCCGCAGCCGGGGCTGATCTCTCCCGCTGGGAGGAGTTCGCCGCCGGGCTGTTCTACCAGCCGGTGATCTACGATGTGGACCAATCCTATCTGGGCCTGGCCGACCGCCTGCTGGCCATAGACAAGGCCCGCGGCATCGCCGGCTGCCGGGTCTTCAACCTGGCGGTGCCGCCGGCGCTCTACGGGCAGGTGGCCCTGGGCCTTTTCGAGGCCGGCCTGAGCCGCGAAGAACCGGAGCGCGGCATCTGGACCCGGCTGGTGGTGGAAAAGCCCTTCGGCTACGACCTGGCCTCGGCCCAGGAACTCAACGCCACCATCGCCAAGGGCTTCCGTGAGCACCAGGTGTTTCGCATCGACCACTACATGGCCAAGGAGACCGTGCAGAACATCTTCGTCTTGCGCTTCGCCAACGCCATCTTCGAGCCCCTGTGGAACCGCAACTACATCGACTACGTGCGCATCAACGCCAGCGAGAGCCTGGGCATCGGACACCGGGCGGGCTACTACGAGCAGTCCGGGGTCTTAAGGGACATGTTCCAGAACCACATGATGCAGCTCCTGGCCCTGGTGGCCTGCGAGCCGCCGGCCCGCCTGGAGCCGGATTTGGTGCGCGACAAAAACAGCGAACTGTTCCGGAGCCTCAGGCCCTTCCCCTACACCGGCCTGGGCAGCCGGCTGGTCCTGGGCCAGTACGGTCCCGGCGAGGTGGGCGGCCAGGCGGTGCCCGGCTACCGGGAGGAAGAGGGGGTGGACCCGGGCTCGCTCACCCCCACCTACGCCATGCTTCGGGTGGACGTGGACAACTGGCGCTGGCAGGGGGTGCCCTTTTACCTCACCTCGGGCAAGCGCCTCAAACGAAAAGTCACCCGGGTGGACATCCAGTTCAAAAAGGTGCCCCACACCCTGTTTAGGGACATCGCCGGGGTGGACATCAGCGCCAACCGCCTGGTCCTGGGCATCTACCCCGAGGAGGTGGTGTTTTTGGCCTTCCAGGCCAAGCAGCCCGGCCCCAGCTTCTGCCTGCGCACCACCGGCCTGCAGTTCTCCTACGTAAAGGGCGCGGCCGGGCCCAAGCTGGACGCCTACGCCAAGGGCCTGGCCGACGCCATGGCCGGCGACCAAATGCTGTTCTGGCGCCAGGACAGCCTGGAACTGTGCTGGCAATTCCTGGAGCCGGTGCTGGCCGGCTGCGAGGTGTGCCAGGACCAGCCCGGCCAGTTGCACACTTACCCGGCGGGCTCCTATGGCCCGGCCGAAGCCATCGCCCTGTTGCCCAAGGGCGCCTGGCCGGAGAAGCCCTGAGCCGCAAATAATGCTACAATGGCCGCGCCGCCCCGTTTGCAACCGGAGGAGACATGGAAAAGCAATCACCCAGCGCCGCCCTAATCCTGGGCCTTTGCATCGGCCTGGGCCTGGCCCTGGCCGGCTGGCTGGTGGGCGACGCCCTGTACCAGGCCCGGGCCAGCCAGCGCGCGGTCACCGTCAAAGGCCTGGCCGAGCGCCAGGTAAAGGCCGATTTGGCCATCTGGCCCATCAACTTCCTGCGCACCGGCAACGACCTGAGCCAGTTGCAGAGCCGCCTGGACAAGGACCGAAGCCAGATCAAGGACTTCCTGAGCCTGTTGGGTTTCGACCCCTCCGAGATCAGCGAGTCGCCGCCGCGCATCACCGACTACTACGCCCAGGGCTACAACAACCGCAACCTGCCGCCCCACCGCTACAAGGCCGAGGCCAGCGTGACCCTGTCCACGGCCAAGGTGGACAAGGCCAAAAAGGCCATGGAGGCCTCCGGCGAACTGGTCAAGGAAGGCATCGTCCTGGCCCAGGACTACGGCCGCGGGACCGAGTTCTTGTTCACCGGGCTCAACAAGATCAAGCCGGAGATGATCGCCCAGGCCACCAAGAACGCCCGCGCCGCCGCCGAGCAGTTCGCCCGGGACTCGGGCAGCGAAGTGGGGGCCATCAAGAGCGCCCGGCAGGGGCTGTTTTCCATCCGCAACCGGGACATGAACACCCCGGACCGTAAGATCGTGCGGGTGGTGACCACGGTGCAGTACTTCCTGGACGACTAGCCCTACGCCGCGCAATGCTTTTACTTGTGGCGCCGCCCGCGCTGGCATAGGATGGGGCAGGTTTTACGCCCAGCCGGAGATTTGTGTTAAATGGACAAGATTCAAGTTCTGGCCCAGGTGCCGCTGTTGTCATTCCTGAAAAAGCGGGAACTCAAGCGCATCGCCGAGCTGGCCGAGGTGCAAGAGTACCGCCCCGGCGACGTGGTATTCCGGGAGGGCGACCGCGACGGCCGTCTGTTCGTGGTGGTGTCGGGCGAGGTGGAGGTGCTCAAGGACATGGACGCCGAGCACGTCAAACGGCTCCGGCTGCTGGGGCCGGCCACCTACTTCGGCGAGATGGCCATGATCAATGACATGGTCAGAAGCGCCAGTGTACGCGCGGTGAGCGAGGTCACCCTCTTGTGCCTGGAGGGCTGGAACCTGCGCCAGCAGTTGGAGAAGCACCCCTTCATGGCCGTCGAATTGTTGCAGGTGCTCAGCCGGCGCATCATCGACACTGAAAAGCATTTGATGAACGTGTTGGAGGGCATGCTGCCCATCTGCGCCAACTGCAAGTCCATCCGCAATGATAAGGGCGATTG
>JANQFN010000069.1 GCA_028277825.1 Desulfarculaceae bacterium | reverse complement strand
CTTGCCGGACTCCACCTTGGCCAGCTTCTTGCCTTTTTTGAGCTTCTTGCCCTCATTGGGCAACTGCACGAAAACAATTTCGCCGGCCAGTTTTTGGGCGAAGTCGTCCATGCCCATGACCAGTTCGTCGCCCTCCACCCGCACCCAAAAATGTTCCGGATCGTAGTAAAGCTCCTCGGGAAAGTCGTAGCCTTGTATTTGCATAACGGGCTCCTCGCCGCTTAACTGGATTCTTCGATGAGTTCCATGAGGAACTGGGGCGTGGTCATCACCTCGAACTTTTGGGCACGCAGCTTGGCGTTGGACAGGTTGTGCACGCAGGAGTTGCATTCGGTGAGCAGCACTTGCGCCCCGCTGGTCTCCATCTGTTCCAAGCGGCGGCGGGCCATGGCCAGGGAATTTTGGGCAAAGGCCCCGCGCACCCCGCCTCCGGCCCCGCAGCATAGGGCGTTTTCCCGGTTGTCGGCCAGCTCCACGAAATTGGGGGCCACCGTCTTAATGGTCTGGCGAGGCTCGTCATATATGCCGGCGTGACGGCCCAGGTCGCAGGGATCATGATAAGCAACCACCAGATCGGTGCTCAGCCCCAAGTCTTGTCTGGCCAGAAACTGGCTCAGGTGCATGATCTCGAGGCCCGCCTGTTTAAGGGGCAAATACTCGTCCCTGCCCTGGAAGGTGCGCAGGCAATAGGGACAACTGGTGACCAGGGTCTTAGCGCCGGTGGCCAGGATCGTCTCGATGTTCTTTTGGGCCAGATGGGGCTTGAGGGCAAAGCCCACGTCCTCCAGCACCCCGGAGCAGCACACCTCGTCGATGAGGGCGTAGTCCACCTCCAGATGGTCCAAAAGATCCAGGGCCGCCTCGGTGGCCTCCTCCTCGCGGTACTGCCCCACGCAGCCCATGAAATAGACCACCTCCGCCTGGCCGCCCCGCTCACGGTCGAAGTCCTCGGGCTCCTCCTCGGCGTAGATATTGTGGTGCTGGTCCAGCACCTGGTCCATGCCCACAAAGGCGGGATGGCAGGTGCCCAACCCGACCATCTCCCGGCGGGCGGCTTTGATTATCTCGGGGACCTCCACCCCGGAGGGGCAGTTCTGTGCGCAAGAGGCGCAGGTGGTGCACTGGAATATGGTTTCGATCAATTCTTGATCCAATTCCAGCCGTCCCGCCAGCACCTCCTTCAGGAGCAACATCTTGCCCCGGGCGTTCAGGGCGGGCCGCTGGGTGCCGCCGAATACCGGGCAATGGGCCTGGCAAAATCCGCAACGGGAGCAGCGCTGGATCTGGTCGCGGAATTCTTCCAACAGGGGATGTGTGTCTGGCATGGCCTTATCCGTCCAGGGCCATCTTGCCCGGGTTGAGAATGTTGTTGGGGTCGCAGGCCCTTTTGATGGAGCGCATCAGGTCCTGGGCCACCGGGTCGTGCTCCAGGTGCATGTAAGGCGCCTTGGACAAGCCGATGCCGTGCTCGCCGGTGAGGGTGCCGCCCAGGTCCACGGCCAGTTGGAACAACTCGGCCGAGGCCTCCTCCACTCGCCTGGTTTCATCCTCATCGGCCGCGTCCCACAGGAACTGGGGGTGCAGGTTGCCGTCGCCGGCGTGACCAAAGGTGGCCACCTGCACCCGGTGGCGGGCGGCGATCTGGCTGATGCCCTTTAGCATGGGGGCCAGGCGGCTCATGGGCACCGTTATGTCCTCCAGCACAAAGTTGGGCCGCAGCCGGGCCAGCACCGCGTAGCAGCTTTTACGCGCTTTCCAGAGCTCGGCGGCCTGGGCGGCGCTCTCGGCCTGTTTCACCTCAAGGGCGTTATTGGCCTTGAACTGCCCCACCACCCGCTCCATCTGGAAGTCGGCCTCGCCCTGGGTATAGGCGTCGGTCTCAGCCAGGAGCATGGCGTCCACCTCGGGCAGGGCCAGGTCCGTATTCTGGTTGATGGCCTGCAGCGTCTCCCGGCCCAGTATCTCCAGCACGCTGGGAATCACCCCGCTGGCCATGACCCCGCTCACCGCGCGCCCGGCGTCTTCCAGGTTGTCGAATATGGCCAGGGTGGTGGCCGTGGCACTGGGCTTGGGGCTGATCTTGAGTATGATCTCGGTGACGATGCCCAGCACTCCCTCGCTGCCCACGAACAGGCGGGTGAGGTCAAAGCCCGACACGCTCTTCATGGCACGGTTGCCGGTCTGCATCAGGCGGCCGTCGCCCAGCACCACCGTGAGGCCCAACACGTAGTCCCGGGTGGTGCCGTACTTGGCGCCCTTGACCCCGCCGGCGTTGGTGCCCACGTTGCCGCCCAGGGTGCAGGCCTTGCCGCTGGCCGGGTCGGGCGGAAACACATAGCCATGGGGCGCCAGGGCTTTTTCCAGATCCGCGTAGATCACGCCGGGCTGCACCACCGCCACCCGGTCGCCGATGTTCAGGTCCAGGATCTGGTCCATGCGGCTCAGGTCCAGCACCAGCCCGCCCCGGGCGGGGACGGCCAAGCCGGCCAGGCCAGTGCCCGCGCCCCGCACGGTGACCGGAAAGCCCTGGTCGTTGGCCAACTGCACGATGGCCTGCACCTGCTCGGCGCTGGTGGCCCAGGCCGCGGCCTGGGGACGATGAATGTGCTCAGAGGCGTCGGAGCTGTAGCTGACCAGATCGATGATATGATCGCTGAAATTGGCCTCGCCCACTATCTGGCGCAGGGCGTCCTTGGTCTCGGTGTTCATGATTCCTTGCTCTCCTGTCCGCGCCCCCCCGGGCTTGAGCCGCCAAGGGCCAGCCAGACGGGGGCCAGGATGATGTGCCGCAAGCGGCTGAAAGGCAAGTAGGCCACAAAGGCCGCGTAAAGGATGGCGTGGAGATACCAGAGATAGCCGTAGGCCTCTTGCAGACCGGGGCCGGGGCTGAACAGCCGGCTCAGAGCGGCGCCGGCAAAGGCCCACGGCGGTCCGCCGGCCGCGCCGGTCAGGCTCAGGCGGGCGGCCTCCAGAACGAAACCACTGAGCACTATGCCCAGAAGCAGTCCAATGGCCACCCAGTCGGGCCGGGGCAGGCCGGGCAGAGCCTTACCCCTGGTTAAGAGACGGCGGGCCATGGCCAACAGCCCCCCGGCCAGGACCATGGCCCCGGTGAGGTCGAAGAACAGGGCGGTGACCGGATCGTTTTTATGCAGCATGGCCTGGGTCAGCGCCCCAGCCGGATCATAGCGGCCCAGGACCAGGGCAATGAGCGCCCAGAGGCAGCGGGCCGCAATGGGCAGAAAGATCAAGGCGTGCACCAGCCAGCGGCCCGGCGATACGCGCCACAGGCGGCGCTGCAAGAGGCCGTCCAACAGCAGGGCCGCCAGGGCCTTGCCGGGCCGCCAGCCGGCTTGCCGGTGTCGCGCCTGGCTGGAGGGACCTTGCCTACCACCGCTGAGCCAGAAGCCCACCGAGCCCAACAGACCCAGCACCAAAATGGCCAAGGCGATGCGCGAGGGCCAGTCCGCCAGACTCAGGGTGGCGGTGTGACAGGCCAGGCACAGGGCGCTCTTGGGAGGCAGCACCATGGCCGGGGCTACGCTGTCGTTGCCCACAAAATGGCAGCGCCGGCAGGAGGCCTCTTCCCGCACATCGACCAGGGCATGGGGGGCGTCGCCGCCGGCCAGGTGGCAGGCCTGGCAGGAAACCCCGGCGTGCAGGTCGCCGCTGGCCTCCTCGTTGTGGGGCGGATGGCAGGCCAGGCAGGAGACAATGGTTATTTCCTCGTGGGGGTAGCTCTCCGCCCCCTGGTGGCACTTCAGGCAGGCCAGGTCCTTGTGCGGACCCAGGTCGCGGCCGCCGCCGTCCTCCAGGCCTTCGGCCGCGTGGCACTCTATGCACTTGGCGCTGGCTTTATCCGGCTGGGAGCTTGCCGCCCAGGCGCCGGAAGACGCGCACAGGCAAAGGGCCAATAGCAAGGCCAGGCTTATGGCTATGGGACGGCTCAAGCCTGGCTCTGGGTGCCGCGTACAACCGGGCGCTGCACGCTATGGCCGCCACGGGCCGATATCACCGTGACCGGGCTGTGGCGGTAGACCTTGTCCGCGTTGGAGCCCAGCAGGGTGCGGGACAGGTCGCTGCGGCCCTTGGTGCCCATGACGATGTAGCCCGCATTCAGCTCGGCGGCCGCGTCCAGGATCGCCTCCCAGGGCACCCCAATGCTGATCATCACCCTAGCCCTGACGCCCTGCTCCTGCAGGAGCGCGGCCAGGCGGACCTCACGGTCCTTGCGGCGCTCGGCAACCACGGCCTCGGCCCGCAGCAGTTCGGTGGTGCCCTCCACAAACTTGAGTTCATCCAGCATGCGCTGATGGATGACGTTGAGGGCCACCAACTCGGCCCCCAGGCAGTCAGCCAGTTCCGCCGCCACCATCAGGGTCTGATCGGTATAGTCTGAAAAATCCAACGCCGCCAATACTGGTCTCGGTTTGTCCATGATCAACTCCCTCTCCCGTCCCTAGCGGTACGCCACTGCGGGCAGCCAGATGACCAACTGGGGCCAGACCGCCACCAGGGTGAGGCCGATAAGCTGCAGCACGATGAAGGGAATCACGCCCTTGTAGATCTCGATAAGCTCCACCCCGGGCGGACATACGCCTTTGAGATAGAACA
>JANQFN010000024.1 GCA_028277825.1 Desulfarculaceae bacterium | reverse complement strand
CACCAGGCGGGCCCTGGGCCTTTTGCCCGCGCTGCCCGCCGAACCCCGGGTGGCTGACCTGGGCTGCGGCCCGGGCAAGCAAACCCTGGTGCTGGCAGGGGAGTTGAAGGCACTCGTCCTGGCGGTGGATTTTCATCAGCCCTACCTGGACCAATTAAAACGATCCGCCGCCGGGGCCGGCCTGAGCCATCTCATCCAGACCCGCTGTGCGGATATGGGCTCCCTGAGCGACCCGCCGGACTCCTTTGACCTGATCTGGTCCGAGGGCGCCATCTACATCCTGGGCTTTGCCCGCGGCCTGGAGCTGTGGCGGCCGCTGTTGGCATCCGGCGGCTGTCTGGTGGCCAGCGAACTGACCTGGCTGGAATCCGATCCGCCTGCCGAGGTGCGGGACTACTTCACCGTAGAATACCCGGCCATGACTGACGTAGGGGGCAACCTGGCCTTGGCTGAAGAGGCGGGATATGAGGTGCTGGCGCACTTCCCCCTGGAAAATCAGGCCTGGTGGGACAATTACTACCAGCCCCTGGCCCGGCGCGCGGAGGCCCTGGCCGAGCAAGCCAAGGACGATCCCGACCTGGCCGCAGTGCTGGCCGAGAACCAGACCGAGACTGATATCTGGCGGCGTTTCGGGGGCAGCTTTGGCTACGTCTTCTATTTGCTGCGCAAATCCGCCTGATGCTGGCCACGGGGTTTGCGCCGGGCGACCCGCCCCCCACGGGCGGGTTTTTCTTTTGCCCCCATACCGTAAAAAGATGCTAAAAGATTGGGGTAAACCTTTTCAGGAGGCCGTAATGAATCCCGCCCTGCGCCTGGTGTGCCTGCTGCTATTGACCGTCCTGTTGTCGTCTCTGGCCGCCTGTGGTGGCGGACCCAGCGCGGTGAATTATTACCGGGACGAGTCCACCCAGATGATGGACCTCTACCCCCAGGCCAGCATCACCTACGCCACCGGTCTGAACAACTGGAGCTTTTCCAACCAGAATCTGGGCATCAAGTTCTCCATCGAGACTGACCGCGAATACGGCTTTGCCCTCACCCTGGTCAACAAGACCAGTGAGCCGGTGGTGATCGGCTGGGGCGAGACTTTTTACATCAACACCGCCGGCCGGCGCTATCACATGATCCATAACGGCGTGCCCTTCTGGTCGCCAGCGCGGGACAACCGGCCCACCACCGTGCAGCCGGGCCAAATGATCAGCGACGTCTTGCAGCCGGCCCGCCTGGTCAAGCAGGACGGCGCCTGGCGCCTGGCACCCCTCACCAGCGGCCAGATCGCCCAGGGCGACTATCCTGACACCATCACCATTCTGATGCCCATGCGGGTGCTGGGGGTGGTGCAGGTGCACCGCTTTGACTTTGATATCGGCGATATTGAGGATATCGACGAGCCTTACAACCCCTGGTATTACTAGCCCGCACATTTCACGAAGGCCGGGCGTCCGGCTGCGCCAGCCACCGTTGCACTGCGTTGCTGTCCGCGCTCGGGCCTTGACGTAGTGTCAGCTACGCCTGCGGCCCTCGCTTGCCAGGCGCCTTGTGCACCGGCGGCTGGCTGTGCCGGGCACAATGATGTCTGTATCTGAATTCCTTAGGAAACTTTAGCGCGCCGACTGCCTTCAGGTAATTTTGTTTTCTGTAGCCACCCAGCCTTCGTGAAAAGTGCGGGCCGGCCGCTACGCCGCCCAACTACGGACTGCGTCACGAGTTTCGTAATTTTTCTCCTCGGCGTACTGGCGTGTACGCCTGCGTCGTAAATGCACTGCAAGCACGCGCCTCGCCTCACACTTGGACGCCTCGCTCAATGTCCCCCCGAAGCGGGTTCCAGGTTTTTTGATTCACCGCGCCCCTGGTGAAAAATAAACAACCCCGCCGCAAGCAGCGGGGTATCAAGAGGAAAATTCAGCTTTATAGCGCGGCAAGCCGCAGGGAATGAACCCCCGTATGGGGGTTCAAGCAACACTGTTGGCCCAGTAGCTCTAAGCGGTGGACTACTTAGTCCGGGGTGGGCTATTTGGCAGCCGGCTTGGTCTCGGGGTTGGTGGCCCAGGGGTCCCGGCCCACGGCCCGGTCCAGCTGGGCGTAGGACTGCAAATAGCCATACCTGGCCTGCACCAGGTTGTTCTGGGCCTGGGTCAAGGACAACTGGGCGTCGGTGTACTCGATGATGTCGCCCACCCCGGCGCTGTAGCGGCCCTCGGCCTGGCGCATGTTCTCCTCGGCGTTGGCCAGGGCCACCTTGGAGGTGCCCACGCTCTCAAAGGCCTGGTGCACATTGAGAAAGGCCTGGGTCACGTCCTCGTTCACCTGCAGGTTCAGGTCGCGCAGTTGGGCCTTGAGCTGCAGGATCAGGGCCCGGGTTTGGTTGGTCTGGCCCTGGGTGAGAAAACCACTGAAGATGGCCCAGTTGAGACCCACCCCGGCTTGCCAGTCGTTGCGTAGGGGGAACTCGGTGTTTTCATAACCATAACTGCCGTTGGCGGCAAAAGTGGGCCAGTAGTCGCCCATAAACGAGCGCAGTTGGCCCTGGGCCGCCTTGATCAGGGCCCGCAGCGAGGCCAGGTCCGGCCGGCGCTGGTCCGCCTCGGCCAATAGGGGGTCGAGTTGCTGGGGAAGCGGGGGAATTTCAAAATCCTTGCTCAAGGCGTAAGCGCCTTTGAAGGGCCGGCCCCCCAGGGTGCGCTCCAGGGCCACCCGCGAGTTGCGTTCGTTGTACTGGGCGGTGATCAGGCTCAGCTTGGCGTTGGCCACCGAGACCTCGCCCCGGGTCACGTCTATCTTGGGCCGGAGCCCTCCTTTGTAAAAGGCCTGGGACTGGTCCAGGTGTTTTTGCTGTGAGGCCAGGGTCTGTTGGGCCACCACCACCAGTTGCTGGTTTTTGAGCACCTCGAAATAGCCGTTCTTGGTCTGCTGCACCACCTGGGCCAGGGTGTTGCCCAAGTCCTGTATGCTGGAATTCAACTGCTCCTTGGCCTGGTCGATGACCCCCGTGGTCTTGCCGAAGTCATAGATCCGCTGGGTCACCGAAAGGGAAGTGTCGTAGCCGTTGTAGTGCTCATCACGGCTCCCGGCCAGGGCGGCGCCCCGGTGTGAGTCGATGTAGTTGCGGCTGTATTTGGCGCTGCCGGTGAGCTGCGGCCACCAGGGGGCCTTGGCTTGGGTCACCTGGGCCTGGCTCTGGGCGATGCCCTGGCGGGCCGATTCCAGGTTGGGGTTGTTCTTCAGGGCGAACTCCAGCGCCCCCTCCAGGGTGAGCACCTGTTTGGCGGCTCCGGCGGGAGCGGCCCAAAGGAGCGCCGCGGTGCAAAGCCCCAGCATTAGTGCCACCATACGTCGAGGGGTGATAAGCTGCATTTGAATACCTCCCATAAGGGACCTAGGCGGCAAGCCGCCTTGAACCCCCTACGGGGGTTCATTCCCCGCGGCTTGCCGCGCTATAAAGCTGCAATCTTCCTCTTGATACCCCGCTGCTTGTGGCGGGGTTGTTCATTTATCTGGAATACTGAGGCTAATATGTTCCGCTGATGCGGTCAATAGCCTCCTGGCCCGGCATTGCTCACCGGCCTTTGGGGGATTGAGCGCCGTGGCCAGATGGGCTAAGATGGCGGCGTGGCCCGCCCCCTCGCCGCAATTGTGCGGCTAGACCGCAAATAAAAAGGACAGCGTACCATGCCGCCCTTGTCAAACATGCGCATACTGAGTCTGGTTTTTATCGCCGCCCTGATTCTTGCGCCGGCGGCCTGCTCCCGAGACAAAAAGCAGACCGCCAAGGCCAAGCCGCCGGTGCCGGTGACCGTGGCCAAAGCCCTGGCCAAGGACATGCCCTTGGAGCTTTCGGCCATCGGCCAAGTGGAGCCCCTGGCCACGGTCTCGGTGACCGCCCGGGTGAGCGGCCAGTTGATCAAGGTGCATTTCAACGAGGGCGATTTGGTGGAAAAGGGTCAGCTTTTGTTCAGCATCGACCCCCGGCCCTTTCAGGCCGCTTTGGACCAGGCCCAGGCTGATCTGGTGCGCGACCAAGCCAAGTATAAACAGGCTGCCCAGGAGTTGGTACGCTACTCCAAAATGGTCAAGAAAAAATTCGTCAGCCGGGAGGATTACGACCAGAAGGTGGCTGACGCCGCCTCGCAAAAGGCCGTTTTGGCCGCCGACCGGGCGGCCATCGAGACCGCCAAGCTCAACTTGAGTTACTGCAGCATCCACTCGCCCCTGACCGGGCGCACCGGTGAGTTGTTGGTTAACGCCGGCAACCAGGTGGAGGCCGGCGGCGGGCCGGCCCTGGTGGTGATCAACCAGGTGCAGCCGATTTACGTGGGCTTTTCCCTGCCCGAGCGCCAGTTGCCCTTGGTGAGCAAGTACCGGGCCCAACAGGAGTTGAAGGTGCGGGCGGTGCTCCCCGGTGCGGACCAGGCGCCCCTCTGGGGACAGTTGAGCTTTGTGGACAACAAGGTCAGCGCCCAGACCGGCACCGTGCGCCTGCGCGCCACCCTGGCCAACCCCGACGAACGCCTCTGGCCCGGCCTGTTCGTAAACGCCTATCTGCGCCTGACCGTGCAAAAGGGCGCGGTGGTGGTGCCCGGTCAGGCGGTGCAGCGCGGACCCAAAGGCACGGTGGTGTTCGTGGTGGGAGCCGATAACAAGGTGCAGATGCACCCGGTGACGGTTTCGCGCGCCGTGGGCAACCTGGCCATCATCGCCAAGGGGGTCAAGGCGGGCGATACCGTGGTCACCGGCGGGCAGTTGCTGCTCTACCCCGGGGCCAAGGTGAAGATCAAAAAAATGCCCACCACCGCCCAGTCGCTGAAGGTGCAGTCTGAGCAGGCGGCTCAGCGGGCCGAGGCAAGCCCCGGCGGAAAGCAGTAGGGGGCGCCATGTCCATCTCCGCCCTGTTCATCCGCCGCCCGGTGATGACCACTCTGGTCATGGCCAGTTTTTTATTGTTCGGCATCGCCGGCTACCAGAGCCTGCCCAACAGCGACCTGCCGCCGGTGGACTACCCGGCCATCATGGTGAGCGCCAACCTGCCCGGAGCCAGCCCGGACACCATGGCCGGCGCGGTGGCCACGCCTTTGGAAAAACAGTTTTCCGACATCCAGGGGCTGGTGTTCATGAGCTCCAACAGCTTTCAGGGCACCACCAATCTCACCCTGATGTTCGACCTGGACAAGAACATAGACTCCGCTTCCCAGGACGTGCAGGCGGCGATCAACAACGCCCTGTTGCCCGACGACATGCCGCGGCCACCCACCTACCAGAAGGTAAACGCCGCCACCCAACCGGTGTTGTATTTGGCCCTGTATTCGGACTTCATGCCCATGAACCGGGTCACCTACTACGCCGAGACCTTCATCAGCCGGCGCATCTCCACCATCCCCGGGGTGAGCCAGGTGCTGGTCTACGGTGAAAAGCGCTTTGCGGCGCGCATCCAGATGGACCCCAAGCTGCTGGCGGCCAAGAACATCTCCCTGGATCAAGTGGCCAATGCCGTGGCCAGCGCCAACGTCAATCAAGCCGCGGGCCTGGTGGAGGACGACTACATCGCCTGGACCCTGCAGCCCGAAGGCCAGCTGATGCAGGCCAGCAAATACGAGCCGGTGATTGTGGATTACCAGGCCGGCGGGCCGGTGCGCATCCGCGATCTGGGCCGGGCCATCGACGGGGTGGAGTGGAAGCGCGGCGGCTGCTGGTGGAAGGGCAAGCCGGCGGTGACACTGGCGGTCAAGCGCCAGCCCGGCTCAAACACCGTGGAGGTGGTGGAGGCGATCCGCAAGATTCTGCCCCAGGTGCGCAAGGAAATACCACCCTCGGTGAACTTGGACATCTGCTGGGATCAGTCGGTGTTCATCAAGGACTCAATTCAGGATGTGAAATTCACCCTGCTGTTGGCGGTGGCCCTGGTGGTGCTGGTGGTGTTTCTGTTTCTGAGGAACCTCTCCGCCACGGTGATAACCTCCCTGGCCGTGCCTCTGAGCCTCATCTCCACCTTCGCGGTGATGTCGCTGCTCAACTTCAACCTGGACACTCTGTCCCTGATGGCCCTGACCCTGGCCGTGGGGTTCGTGGTGGATGACGCCATCGTCATTCTGGAAAACATCTTCCGCCATCGGGAGATGGGCAAGGACCGCCTGCAGGCCGCGCGGGACGGCGCCCAGGAGATCGGCTTCACCATCGTGTCCATGACCCTGTCCTTGGCGGTGGTGTTCATGCCGGTGGTGTTCATGCCCGGCATCGTGGGCCGTTTGCTCAATGAGTTCGCGGTGACCATCACCATGGCCATTTTGGTCTCGGGCTTCGTAGCCCTGAGTCTGTCGCCCATGCTGGCCAGCCGCTTTTTGCGCCGCAGCAAACACGACAGCGGGCAGGGCGACCCCTTAAAGAGCGGCGGCGTCTTCTGGCGCATGATCGCCGCCGGCTACAACGTGATGCTCAAGTGGTGCCTGAAACACCGGCTGGTGACCTTGCTGGCGGCCATTGCCCTGTTCGCCGGCACCATCCAGATGTTCGGGGTGATTCCCTCTGGCTTTTTCCCCAGCGAAGACCAGAACTATCTGTTGTCCTTCAACCTGGCCAGCGAGGGCGCCTCCTTCAAGGGCATGACCCGCAACACCAACGCCCTGGCCGCGGTAATCTCCGAGGATCCGGATGTGGTGGGGATCGTGTCCATTGTGGGCATAAGCCAACTGGGCGCCATGAACACCTCATTGCTGGTGATGGTGCTCAAGCCGTCTCAGGAGCGCCAGGCCAGCGCTGACCAGATTTTGGAGCGCCTCAGGCCCAAGGTGCGCACCGTGCCGGGCATCCAGTGCTTTTTGCAGAACCCGCCGGCCATACCCACCTCCTCGCAGGTGACCAAGGCCCAGTATCAATTCACCCTGCAGTCGGCGGACACCGAAGGGCTCTACGCCGCGGCCCAGAAGCTGATGGCCCGGCTCAAGCCCATGAAGGAGCTGGTGGACCTCAACAGCGATATGATGCTCTCCAGCCCCCATCTGCGCCTGATCATCGACCGGGACCGGGCCTCCAGCCTGGGGGTCAGCGCCGGCGACATCGAGAACTATCTCTACAGCTCCTTTGCCGACCGCCGGGTCTCCTACATCTACGCCAGCACCGACACCTACAAAGTGATCCTGGAACTGCTGCCTCAATATCAGCTGCGCGCTGCGGACCTGAGCGCCCTGTATTTGCCCGGCCAGAGCGGCCAGATGCTGCCCCTGAGCGAGGTCACCCAGGTGCAAAAGGCCCTGGGCCCCTTGCAGATCAACCACGTGGGCCAGTTGTCCGCGGTGACCATTTCCTTCAACCTGCCCGCCGGCGTGGCCTTGGGCACCGCGGTGGCCGCGGTGGAAAAGGCCGCCGCCGAGGTGCTGCCGCCCACGGTCAGCGCCAGCTTCAAAGGCCAGGCCCAGGCCTATGAGGAGTCCATGGCCAGCTTCATGTGGCTCCTGCTTTTGGCCCTGGCGGTGATCTACATCCTCTTGGGCATACTTTATGAGAGCTTCATCCACCCCATCACCGTGCTGGCCGGCCTGCCCTCGGCGGTGCTGGGCGCCCTGGTCACCCTCTGGCTATTCGGCCAGGAGCTGAACATGTACGGCTTTGTGGGCATCATCATGCTGATCGGCATCGTGAAGAAAAACGCCATCATGATGATCGACTTCGCCCTGGCCGAGGAGCGCGAGAAGGGCCTGGATACTTATGAGAGCATCTACCAGGGGGCCTTGATCCGCTTTAGGCCCATCATGATGACCAGCGTGGCCGCCTTTGTGGGTATTTTGCCCATCGCCATCGGCTTCGGCGCCGGGGGCGGCAGCCGGCGGGGGTTGGGTCTGGCGGTGTGCGGCGGCCTGGTGGTGAGCCAGGCGGTGACTTTGTTGATCACGCCGGTGATCTACGTGTATTTGGACCGCCTGCAAAAGTGGCTGGCCGGCCTGGGCAAGAAGAAACCGGCCCCGCCCCCCGAAGCTCCGGCCGAGCCGGCCTAAGTCTCGCGACACCAATAGAACGGGGCCGCCCCAAAAGGAGCGGCCCCGCGGCATTGCCACAGGCAGGATGCTTAGTCGATCTTGATGAAACGCTCGCCCTTGGCGTTGCAAATGGGACATCGGTCCGGGGCTTCGCCCTCGGCGGTGAAGCCGCAGACCGGGCATACGTAATAGGGGTAGTCGCCCAGATCGCCGTCCAGGTTGTCCAACAGCTTCTGGTACAACTCGGCGTGGACCTTTTCCACCGCATTGGCGAACTCAAAAGACCTCAGGGCCTCTTTCTCGCCCTCGGCTTCCGCGTCGGCGATCATGGCCGGATACATGTTCTCGAACTCGTGGGTCTCCCCGGCCACGGCGGCCTTGAGGTTGTCGGCGGTGTCGCCTACGCCCTTGAGCGCGCGCAAATGGGCATGGGCGTGCACGGTCTCGGCTTCGGCGGCGGCACGGAACATGCGGGCCACCTGGGGATAGCCCTGCTCGTCGGCCTTTTTGGCGAAAGCCAGGTATTTGCGGTTGGCCTGGGATTCGCCGGCAAATGCTTCAGCCAAATGTTCTGCGGTTTTGGACATGGTTTAACTCCCCTCTGCTTATGGAAACGATGTGTTTAGCCCTTGTAATTGAGAATGATTACTATTACTATAAAAAGAAATCTCAGGGCTGTCAATACCAGGTGCCTTAAAAAAGTCTGAGCCATTTGGACGCGCGTGACAAGCCCCGGAAGGGAGCTTTATAATTTTTAATTACATCCGGGAACAAATCAGCAGGGGTAAGCGGGCCTGAATCAGATACTGCAAACTCGTGACTAAGCGGCCACTAGATACTGAAAGACCGCCTGGCAATCGGACGGAGGCGCGTGCCGCCTCCGCCGGGACCGGGCGCCAGACCCAGTAGACACTTAAAGGGAGAGAGATAAATGAGTGAGAGAGCAGGTGCGGTAACCATGGGGGGCAATCCCCTGACTCTGGTGGGCGAGGAGATCCAGGTGGGGGCCCCGGCCCCGGAGGTGACCCTTTTGAACAACGCCTTGGAGCCGGTGAACATCAGCGATTACAAGGGCAAGGTGGTGATCATCTCCTCAGTGCCCTCGTTGGACACGCCGGTCTGCGACCTGCAGACCCGGCGCTTCAACAGCGAGGCCGCCGGCCTGGGCGAAGACGTGGCCATACTCACCGTGAGCATGGACCTGCCCTTTGCCCAGGCCCGCTGGTGCGGCGCGGCCGGGGTGGAGGCGGTTACCACCTTGAGTGACCACCGCGACGCCGCCTTTGGCGAGGCGTACGGTCTGTTGATCAAGGAGCTTCGTCTCCTGGCCCGGGCGGTGCTGGTGGTGGACAAAGAAGGCGTGGTGCAGTATGTGCAGCTCGTCGAGGAGCTCAAGGAGGAGCCGGATTACGACGCCGTGTTGGCCGCGGCCAAGGGGCTGTTGTAAAACGGTAGTTAATGAAAGAAGAAAGGAGGCTGGTCCTTTGGGG
>JANQFN010000013.1 GCA_028277825.1 Desulfarculaceae bacterium | reverse complement strand
AGGATCTGGAACGGCTCATCGCGGCCGGCGATTTCCGCGAAGACCTTTTTTACCGCATCAATGTGGTGCCCTTAAGCGTGCCCCCTTTGCGCCAGCGGCTGGAAGACGTGCCCCAGATCGTGCAGAGCGTCATCGAGCGCTTGGCGCTCAAGAGTGGCAAGTCCATCGGAGGAGTAACCCCCGGCGCCATGGAGCGCATGCTGGCCTATCCCTGGCCGGGCAATGTGCGCGAATTGATCAACGCCCTGGAGTTCGCCTTTGTGCTTTGCCCGGGAGGGCTGATCGACAGCGAACATCTGCCCCCCAAGGTGGGCGGGGCCAATGGAACCGATTCGGCCGGCGCGGGCGCCCGCCGCCGGGGCCGCCCCGGGTTGGAGCGTGAGCGCCTGGTGGAGGTGCTCCGGCAGTGCGGGGGCAACCAGTCCCAGGCCGCCCGCATACTGGGCGTGAGCCGGGTGACGGTGTGGAAGCGCATCAAGGATTACGGCATCAACCTGCGCACCGACATCGCCTGATCACCTGCAGCCTCTACACAAAAAAAGGACTGGCCTCAACGGCCAGCCCTTTTTGTCTTTTGGCTCCCCGGGTCGGACTCGAACCAACGACAAGGTGGTTAACAGCCACCTGCTCTGCCGACTGAGCTACCGGGGAATTTTGTAGTGCGTTTTGTACCATGACCGCCTGGGGCCGTCAACCGGCTTGGAGTCCTATCTGACCGCAAAATTGACTTAAAACGGAAATTACCTTAGGCCTTGCCAAGGCGGCCGTGGGAGGTTATATTTCCAGCCGCAGGTTATGTCTAGGCCAACGGCCATCCCGACCTTGCTCGGGAGGGCCGTTTTTTTATTTTTAGGAGAGATGACCATGCTCACCAAAATCCTGGTCCTGGCGGCTTATTTTTGTCTGGTCTTGATATTGGGCTTTTTGGCCAAGAGCCGGCTCAAGGACAGCCCCAGCGATTATTTTTTGGCTGGCCGCGGCCTGTCCACCTTCATCTTGATCGGCACCATGGCCGCCACCAACTTCAGCGCCTTCACCGTGTTCGGCGCCTCGGGCGCGGGCTATCGCGACGGGCTGGCCTTTTTTCCCATCATGGCCTTTGGCACCGGCTTCATGGCGCTCACCTTCTGGTTGCTGGGCAGGAAGATCTGGCAATGGGGACAGAAACACCAACTGGTCACCCCGGCGGAATTGGTGGAGCAGGTCTATGGCAGCAAAATACTGGCCGCCCTGTTCGCCCTGGTGATGGTGGTATTCACCGTGCCCTATTTGGCCTTGCAGCCCCTGGCCGGGGCCAAGGTGCTGGGCCAGCTCTTCGGGCTGCCTCCCTGGGTCGGGGCCGGCCTGATCACCTTGATCATCGTGGCCTACACCCTGCGCGGGGGCTTGAGGGCGGTGGCCTGGACCGACGTGTTTCAGGGCATCCTCATGTTCGTTTTGATGATAGCCGCCCTGGGGCTGGTGGCCTCTCATCTGGGCGGCTGGGACGCGGCCTTTGGCCAGGCGCTCAAGAGCAATCCCGAGCTGTTCTCCCGGCCCGGCGCCCGGGGGGTGTACACCCCGGCCATCTGGTTCAGCTTTTTGTTTTT
>JANQFN010000339.1 GCA_028277825.1 Desulfarculaceae bacterium | reverse complement strand
GGACTCGGGCCTGGACATCAAGGTGATCTGCGGGGGCGCCGCGGTCACCGAGAAATTCGCCGTGGAAACCTGCGGAGCAGATGGACATGCAAAAGATGCTGTCGGGGCGGTGAAAACCATTCAGAAGCTAATGGGACTGAACTAACCCCTCCTTCCTGGTCCCAGGCAGCGCGCGGGGCGTCAACCCCCTCCGACGTCCCGCGCGCTTTAATTAACCACCGCCGGAAGCGACCATGCCATCGGCTCCCCAGGCAGTAATCACCTTTCAACCCACGGGGCGGCGGACTCCGGGCCAAGCGGGGCAAAATCTGTTGGAAGCGGCCCGGGCAGCGGGAGTCGGTTTGGAGGCCGCCTGCGGCGGTAAGGGCTTGTGCGGCAAATGCCTGGTGCGCCCCGAGGCTGAGGCATCTCCCCTCACTTCCCCGGAGAAGGCGCTTCTCAAAGAGCAGATCGACCAAGGCCTGCGCCTGGCCTGCCAAGTGGAATTGCCGCAAGGAGGCGTGGTCTGGATTCCTCAACAGAGCCGCCTGCACCAGCAGGTAATCCTTACCAGCGGCCGGGTAGGGGGGATCGAGCTTGATCCCGCCGTGAGTCTCTACAGCATAAACCTGCCCGGCCCGGAAATGGACAAACCCGAGGCAGCGCGCGAACGCCTTTTTGCTGAACTGGCCCGGAAAACCGGAGTTGAGCTGGAAGGCGGATTCCTGCTGCCGGTCTCCCTGCTGCGCCGGTTGCCTGACTTGTTATCCCAGAAAAACGGACCCGTAAGCCTTGCCTTGCGCCAGGAGCGCGAAGTGGTGGCCTTGAGGCCCGAAAAGGGCGCCCGCGCCTTGGGCCTGGCCGTTGATCTGGGCACCACCACCATCGTGGCCTACCTAAGCGATCTGGTTGACGGCCGGCTTCTGGCGGTGAGCGCAACCATGAATCCCCAAGTTCCCTTTGGGGATGATGTGATCAGCCGCATATCCCGCTGCTCTGAGGACCCTCAGGCCCTCACTGACATGAGCCTGGCGGCGGTGCAATGCCTTAATTCCCTGGCCCGGGACGCCTGCAAGCAGGCCGGAGCCGAGCCCGCCGATATTCTGGAATGCGTGATGGTGGGCAATTCGGCCATGCACCATATTTTCCTGGAACTGTCTCCCGCCTCCCTGGCCACGGCTCCCTACGCTCCCCTGGTACGGGGAGCGGTGGAATGCAAAGCCCGTGAACTGGGGCTGGAACTGGCCCCGGAAGCCTGGCTGCACTGGCTGCCCCTAAAGGCCGGTTTCGTGGGGGCAGACATAATAGCCGCCGCCTTGGCCATGGAATCAGAATGCCTGGATGAACCCACCTTGCTTTTGGACTTGGGCACCAACGGCGAGATGGTGCTGTTCGCCCGCGGTGAAATGCTGGCCTGTTCCACCGCCGCCGGCCCGGCCCTGGAAGGGGGACACATTGTCCATGGCATGCGGGGCGCGCCCGGTGCGGTCGCAAAGGCGCGTTTATCCGGCCATGGCCGTCCTTTACAACTGGAGGTGATTGGAAACCTGCGCCCCATTGGCTTCTGCGGATCTGGACTGGTGTCATTGCTATGCTGCCTGCTGGAAGCGGAAATGCTCATGCCGTCCGGCGGTTTCGATTTGCACAAGGCTGGCCCCTATCTACGCGAAGGACCGGATGGCTGGGAATTTATAGTTGCTGACCGCCAACTGACCGGGATTGGCCGCGAGTTGGTGCTGACTTCAGCCGATGTAGCTGAGGTGCAGTTGGCCAAGGCCGCCATCCGCGCCGGGGCCGAGGTGCTAATGAGCGAAATGGGAGTGAAGCGCCTGTCGCGGGTCTTGTTGGCCGGGGCCTTTGGCAACTATCTTGATCCCCGAGAGGCGCAAAGTCTGGGTATGTTTCCCTCGGTTGAGACTTCTAATATACAAGGGGTGGGTAACGCTGCGGGAGTGGGGTCTGTCATGGCCCTGCTAAGTCTGGGCCAGAGGCGGCGGGCGGCTGATCTCGCAAAACGCATGGGATATGTGGAGCTTTCAGGACACAAGCTTTTTCAGGATCTCTTCGTGGATAATATGGCTTTTCCTCTTTTTGGCGAGCCCTAAGGAGAAACTTGCGACATTCGGGGCCGCAAGCAGCGGGGTGTCAAGGGGAAGATTTCAACAAAATCAGGCTTGCAGGGCCAAAACAAACTAGGCTCAACCCAGGCTCACGAAGACGGATTGTCCGTCATATCCTCTGCCTCTGGGTAGACTCTGCCGGTGACCTGGAAGTACACCTGTTCGGCCAGGTTGG
>JANQFN010000590.1 GCA_028277825.1 Desulfarculaceae bacterium | reverse complement strand
GGCGGGCCAAGAAGGATTTCACCCGGTGCCATTGGGTTTTGAGGAAAAAGGCGGCGCCCAACAAGGAGGCCACGATGATCTGCAGGGCATAGCTGCCCGCGCCGGGGTCCAGGTAGGCATGGGCCCGGGAAGCCCAAAGGGTGACCAAGACCGCCAGGAAGGCGCTGTATGCCCATTTGGTTTTGGAAGGCATGTGACCTCGTCTCAATTGCGTTATAGATCAGGCGCTACCTGGTGCGCCAGCCGCCCACTGGCTTAGTAATTTACCAGAATGTAACCCTAACGTCACTTGGCTAGCAAGGATAAATGGCCCAACCCGTAGCGTTGGTCCCCTCCCGAGGGGATCACCAGCAACCGGTCGAATCCTTCCGCTTCCGGCGGCAGCTTGAGCCGGTGCACCACCAGGCCCTCCTTGCCCGTGGGGAGGACATCCAATTCCGCCAGTTTGCGCCCTTGATGCTGGAACACCAAACGGTAGCGGTCATCACCGTCCAGGGAGATTTCCAGAACGCGGGCCTGCACCGGGCCGCCAAAGTCAATGGCCGCGCCAAAGGCGAACAGCTTGACATTGCCCTTGGCGTTCCAGGGCGAGCCGGCCGGCTTGGGCTTTTCCAGGCTCGAACCCAGATAGGTCACCAGGGGCACGAAGTTCTTGAAGTCTTCATCCAGGCGGTGACTCACCTTGAACAGGCGGTAGGGGTCGTTGAAGGCGGAGATGAAGCTGTCGTCGGGGAGCATCGGCAGGCCGGCTCCGAAGTAGCGGTTGAGCACCAGGCGGAAGTTGTTCACCGGCGAGATGCTGGGGTAGGGCCGGGAGCCTGATTCGCCGGGCAGCAAAAAGGCGTTCAAAATGCCCATGCGCTCGGGCATGAAGGAGCGCTCCAGATGATCCCAATCCAGGGTGCTGCCCGGGCCGTGGTCGCCCTGCAACACGATGGCCACCGGCCGGGCGGAGGAGGTCTTGATGGCGTCGATCACTTGCAGGATTCTCTTTTGCACATAGGCGGCCTGGCCCCGGTAGCCGCGTACATAAGCCTGGCGGCGGCGTTCGGAGCCGTGCACCCGGCTGCTGCCGTCGGCCGCCCAGTCCAACTTTTCGCTTACTTTCAGGTGCTCACCGTCAGGGCCCAGGAGCCAAGGCGGATGGGGGATCAGCAGGTGGGCGAAGACAAAGGTAGGTCGTTTGTCCCGGGCCGGCAGCGGCATATCCTCAAGTGCTTTGAGGATGCGGTTGCGCATGCGGTGCACCTGGGCCCAGTAGATGCCGGACAGGTCCAATAGCTGCTCCAGCAGACTGGAGCGGATCACCAGGTCGTGGAACTCGCTGACGCTGCCCAAGTAGGCGTCCGCTCCGCGCATCTCGGTCTCGGGCACCCCAGTGGCAAAGGCCACGATGCGGTAGCCCTGGGCCTTGAGTTGAGCGAACAGGCGGTTTTTCTTGATCATCTGCACCAGCACCGACCGCTTGGCCGGCTCCGGACCCGGGGTGTCCAGCACCTGGTCCAGATAGCGGTAGTTGAGAGCACTGGCCATGACCAAAAGGGTCTGGGCATAGTTGGCCCGCGCCCGGGCGGCTATATAGAAGCCGCGTTCTTCCAATTGCTGCACAAATCCCTGGCTGTTCAGGCCGTAGATGTCGGCCAGGACGTCGGCCCGGCCCATGCCGTCCAGGATTATGTAGTAGATGTGAGGCTTGAGGGCTCCGGGCGCGGCAGGGCTAGGTTTGGCGGCTATCGGCGGCCCGGAGGGGTCCATTGCCGGCGCGCTGAACGACCAGTAGGCGATGCTGCCCGTCTGCAAGAGCACCAGGATGATGCCCACCAGGTTGAAAAAGCGGGTCAGGGCGAACATGCCCCGTTTAACGAATACCAGGGGCAGGCTGAGCAGCAAAAAAGCGGCCAGCCAATAGCGCAGGAGTTGGCCCGAGTCCAGGCCGCTGATGGCCTCCTCGCCCCAGATTGACTGAATGCCCTGCAAGGTCGGTCCCAGGGAAAAGAACAGCAGGATGGCCAGACTGAGAATGATCAGGGCCTTGGGGCGCTGTTTTTTAAAGGCCAAGCCCAGGGCCAGCATCAATACCGCGGCTGCGGCCAGGGAAAGGGCCAGGGGCAGGGCCAGTTGGCTCAGGGGCAGATATTCGGCGTTTTTGGCGTACAGGAACAGAACCGGGAAGCAGGCGAAGAGCAAGGGGTGGTAGATACGCGGTTGCCTCACGTGGCCGTGGTCCTCCTGGCTAAGGGCATTGGGGCGGCCCGAGGCTCCATATTAGCAGATTATACGGGCGGCGGAATTTAATCGCGCACGCAACGGACGTAGTTGTAGATGCGCACCTGGTCCCGCTGGCCCCCCATGGGTGGCCAGTCCGCCGGGTTGCCCGCCTTGGGGTCGCTGCGCTGGGCCCCGGCGCCGTGGGTGTCCACGCCCTCGATGGAGACGCATTTGCCGAAGCAGACATAGGCGGCGGTGCCCAGGTTGTCACCGTGGGTGGTGCTGGACCAGAACCAGCCGTCCGGATCGGTCTGTACGAAAATTGGGTTCAGGGCCAGGTCGCTCCTGGAGTAGTCCACGATATACTGCAACTCCTTGATGCCCGGCAGCCGCCAGTCGTCGTGGCCGGCCAGGGACAGGTCTTGGCAATAGTTCCGGGCTGGGTAAAAGCCCAGGCGCCGGGGGTTGTGGGCCTTTTGGAGAATATTTGGGAGTCGGCGTATTTGGTGGGCTCTGGCTAGCCCGGATATTTCA
>JANQFN010000575.1 GCA_028277825.1 Desulfarculaceae bacterium | reverse complement strand
CTGACCAAGTGGGCTTTCGAGTTGTCAGAGCAGATCGGCCAATTGATCATGGTGCGCTCGGTGACCCGCATGTCCCATGCCAGCGGTGACGTGGTGTTGGGCGAGCTCCCCCCCACCGAAGCCAGCGCTTACTTTGAGTTCTCCGGCGGTTTCACCGATCCCGACACCGGACCGGTGGTGACTCTGCCCGGCCTGGTGGATTTTCAACGCCGCCGCCAGCATGAAAAACTGAACCAGGCCATAGAGATCTTCGAGGAGTGCCAGTTCAACACCTATACCGGTCCGGAAAAGCCCGAACTGCTGCTCATCACCAGTTCGGCCACCTCTCTCTACAGCCGGGAGGCCATCGAGATGATGGACCTGCATGACCGGGTGGGTATGTTGAAGCTGGCCACCACTTGGCCCCTGCCGCCCAAATTGTTGGGCAAGCACCTGGCCAGTTCGGACAAGATTTTTATCGTCGAGGAAGGCACCCCCTTCCTGGAGGACAACGTCAAGGCCCTGGTTGCCGAAACCGCGGCCGAGATCGGCATCAAGACCTTTTACGGCCGCAAATTCGGCCCCCTGCCCCCGGTGAACGAACTCAATCCGGACCTGTTGGCCCAGGCTTTGGGCGAAATCCTGGAGGTTCCGGCCCCGGCCCGGGACGCGGGCTACCAGGAAAAGGCCGGCCAACTGGCCGCCGGCGGTTCGCCTTCGCGCTCCCTGACCTTCTGCCCGGGCTGCCCCCACCGGGCATCCTATTGGCTGTTGCACCGGGCGCTCAAAATGGACAACCGCCAAGGGTTCGTCTGCGGGGACATCGGCTGCTACACCCTGGGCGCCGCCTCCTGCGGCTTCAACACCCTCAAGACCTCCCACGCCATGGGCTCGGGCACCGGCCTGGCCAGCGGCTTCGGCAAGCTGTCCCGCTGGGGCATGGAGCAGCCGGTGATGGCCATCTGCGGAGACTCTACCTTCTTCCACTCGGTGATGCCGCCCTTGGTCAACGCCATCCACAACCAGGCAGACATGATCCTGGTGGTGGTGGACAACTCCGGCACCGCCATGACCGGCTTCCAGCCCCACCCGGGCACGCCCAAAGACGCTGCCGGAGGCAGCCTGCCCGCCTTGGAAATCCCCCGTATATGCGAGGCCATGGGCGCCGAGGTGGTGATCGCCGACCCCTTTGAACTGGAAGCCACCGGGCAGACCGTCCTGGACCTGTTCGATGAGCCCGGAGGGGTCAGGGTCCTGGTGCTGCGCCAGGCCTGCGCCCTGAGCCCGGGCAAGAAGGGCCAGCGCCTGTTCGAGGTCTCGGTGAATCCCGAGGCCTGCCTGGCCGAGGACTGCGGCTGCAACCGCTTGTGCACCCGGGTGTTTTCCTGCCCGGGCCTTATGTGGGACCCGGATGAGAAAAAGACCCGCATCGACGAAGTCATCTGCGTGGGCTGCGGGGTGTGCGCCTCCATCTGTCCGGCCGGCGCCATCCAAAACAAGGAGGTGGCTTAATCATGGCTGAGATCACCCTACCCAGCGATCCCTACAACGTCATCATCACCGGCGTGGGCGGACAGGGCAACGTCCTGGCCAGCCGGGTGCTGGGCCAGATGCTCACCCGCCAGGGGCTTCGGGTCACTATCGGTGAGACCTTCGGGGCCAGCCAGCGCGGCGGCTCGGTGATGAGCCATTTGCGCATCTCGGCCCTCTCGGCCTGGTCCCCCCAGATACCGGCCGGCCGGGCCCACTGGGTCATCGCCCTGGAGCCCTCCGAGGCCTTCCGGGTCTTGGCCGCCTACGGCAACCCCGAGACTCAACTAATCTATAACACCCGCCCCATCCAACCGGTGGACGTGATCGCCGGCAACGCCAGCTATCCCCAGGAACAAGAAATACGACAGGGGCTGGCCGAACTCAGCGCCCGCGACTGGCCCTTGGAGGCCACGGCCAAGGCCCTGGAGCTGGGCAATCCCATCTTCGGCAACATCATGATGATCGGCGCCCTGGCCGAGGCCGGCCCCTTGCCCCTGGACCGGGACAGCTTCGGCCAAATGATCGGCCAGAGTTTGGGGGAGAACAAGGTGGAGATAAACCTCAAGGCCTTTGACATCGGGGCCCAGGAGATAAAACGTCTGAACAACGGCGGCCGGGACTAGCCCGGGACGCTTTTTGGGGAGGAGAAGCGAGATGGCATACAAATTCATCACCAGCGAGGTGAAAGAACGCATCGGTATCCTGACTCTGAACCGGCCGGACAAGATGAACGGCCTGGGCAAGGAGATGGAAGACGAGATAACCGACTGCCTGCAGGCCTGGGCCGATGGCAGTGAGATCAAGGTGGTGATCATCAAGGGCAACGGCAAGGTGTTTTGCTCGGGGCATGACCGCACCGAGGTGCTGCACGGCACGCCCAGTTCCATCCGCACCCTGTTCCAGACCTCCTACCAGATGATGAGCGTCATGCGCCAGGTGCCCATGCCCATCATCGCCCAGGTGCACGGCATCGCCATGGCCGGTGGCTGCCATTTGGCCGCGGCTTGCGACCTGGTGGTGGCGGCCGAACAAGGCGCCCGGTTCGGCATGACTGGTCTCAAGATCGGCTACAACTGCTCCACGCCCACGGTGGCGGTGAGCCGCGCGGTGGGCCAGAAGAAGTGCCTGGAAATGCTGTTCACCGGCCGGTTGTACTCGGCGGCCGAGGCCCTGGACATGGGCCTGATCAACCAAGTGGCGCCCGACGACAAGCTGGCAGAGGAGACCTGGGCCCTGGCCTTGGAGATCGCCCAGGGCAGCCGGGTGGTGCTGGGGGTGTCCAAGCAGGTCTATTACGGCCAGATCGACATGACCGAGGACCAGGCCTACCACTACGCCAAGGAGATGATGGCCATCGGCGCCCTGTTGCCCGACGCGGTGGAGGGTTTCACGGCCAGCATTGAAAAACGGACGCCGGAATTCCCCGAAGAATAACCGCTGAGATTAGGAGATTTATCCGTGGCAGAGAACAACCACGTTCCGCTTGGGGTTGGTTTTTACCCTGACTGGTGGAGCGCCAACTACGGTCTGAGCTTCGGGTGGGATTATTATTATGATGCCGAGCTTCGGGTGGAAACCCAGGCCAAGATGGCGCGGGCTTTGTACGAGCGCTTCGGCGAGGTGGGCCTGGGTCAGGAGAATCCGGAGCCCAAGCCGCTGATCACCTTCGGCATGGTGATGCTGCCGGCTATCTTCGGCTGCGAGATCGTGTTTGAAGACGCGGCCCTGCCTTGGGCCATGCCGGCCAATCTCTCCAAGGAAGAGTGCGACCAGCTTGAGCTGCCGGACCTGAAGAGCACTTCTCCCATGAAAGAGGTGCTGGAGCAGGTG
>JANQFN010000477.1 GCA_028277825.1 Desulfarculaceae bacterium | reverse complement strand
CTTGTCGCCTGCGGCGACCCGGACAATGAATTGTCCGGGCTGGCCGAAATCATCTCTTTTTCTGAACGTGCCGCGAAGTTGTCAGGTTTGGTCCGGGGCATCAGTTTCTTAAACCAGCAAAACGACAAGCGTCGCTGCTACCAGGCCAAGCACTTTTTTCATGACATTCCCCCGCTGGTTGATAAGTCGCGCCCGCCCAATTAATCCCCATGGGTCTGGGCCACCTTTTCGAACATCATGGTCATGCCCACGCCCAAATAATACAGGGCGTCCAGCTTCAGGTTGTCCGGGGCGGTGACGTCCCAGAACAGGTGCAGGTCCGAGTCCATGCCCTCCTCCGGACGCCAGTAGCAGATTAAAAGCGGCACCTTGGGCAAGGGATACAGCACCACCGCGATGTCCGAATCAAAGGCCTCGGCTGGCTGGGCGCCGAACACCTCGAACATGATCTTGAACATATCGAGGTAGCCGTCGATCACCCTTTTCATGGGCACCTCGGTCCGGTGCTCGAAGAACTGGCCCCACTCCATGCCGTCGCGCAGGTCCCGCATGGGCAGCCACTGGCCAGTGGGCTCCACCCCCTGGCAGGTGGTGATGTACTGCAAAAGCGGGATGTGCACCCAGGGGATGACGTGACAGCGGGAGGTGACCAGACCCGTCGAGTCCACCATGAAATCAGTGCCCAGCATGGGCACGGCCAGGCCCTGTTCGGTGAGGCGGGCGCCCAGCTTGGGGGCGGCCACGGCGAAATCCACCTTCCTGACCTCGCTACGCAGTTGATCCACTGCTTGGGCCAAGTCCTCTTCCATCTGGTTGCCCCTGGCCGGACGCACCCGGTATTCATCAACCACCGCCTGATCCAGGTGCGGGCAGTCGGCCATAGTCTTTTTGCCCTGCACCACCTCCACCGCAAAGGCCAAGCAGGTGGGCATCTTGCAGTCCTTACAGTTGGTCTGAGGCAAGAGCTTTAATATTTCCAAATAGTTGCTGGGCGTGGTCATTTGCTTCCTCACAAGATGTTCAAGCCAAGTCTGCCACAGTCTAGGCCAAGTGCAAAGTGGTGGCATCGCCCAAATGGGTTAGGGGGAGGTGGAAAAAAGAGTTGGGAAAGGTGAAGAAAAATCAATCTCGGAGTTGATCACCTGAAGAGCGCTAACCAGCCGGCACCCGGCTTGGCTGGTCCGCTGGTGAGAGATCTGGCTGGTCGCGGCGTGGTAACAACGCCCCAACCGCCTCCTTGCCAGCGCGGCCCGGCGGCAACTTTTTTCCTTAACAACTTCTTTTTCCGCTCTTTAATTGACTGCCGGTGCCTGTCGCGCGCTAAAAAATAGGCCCACGAGGATTTGCGGGCTAGAGAAACAGGCCCATGCCCTGGATATCCAGGTTAGTCAGGCCCAAAGCGCGGGCGTGCTTAACCACCGTGCGGTACTCCCGCAGGGAAATGCGCCGATTGATCTTGGGGTATTGGTCGGCCTTATAAAAGGGTTGGTATTGGGACATGATGTTCAAATAAGTGTCCTTGGGCAGGTTGGCGGCGATCCAGGACACCACCTCATTGGAACCACACACGTCGTTGGGCATCACCAGATGCCGGATCATGAGCCCGCGATACATCAGGCCGTCCGCCGCCGGCTTGGCCACCCCCACCTGGCGGTGCATCTCCAGCAGGGCCTCACGGGTGATCCGGGGGTAGCTGGCCGCGCCGGAGGTATACTTGGCGGCCATGGCGTCCCCGGCGAACTTGTAGTCGGGCAGGTAGATGTCCACCACACCGTCCAACAGGGCCAGCACCTCCAGGCTCTCCCACCCGCAGGTGTTGTAGACCAGGGGTAGGCGCAGGCCCTGGGCGGCGGCCAGGTCCAGGGCCCGTACGATGTGGGCGGAGTAGTGGGTGGGGGTCACCACGTTGATGTTGGCACAGCCCGCATCCTGCAGGCGCAGCATCATCTCCGCCAGTTTCGCCAGGCTGGCCATGGCGCCGTCACCCTCCTGGCTGACCTCCCAGTTGATGCAGAAGACACAACGCAGGCCGCAATTGGTGAAAAAGACCGTGCCCGAGCCGCCGCGGCCCACCAGGGGCTTCTCCTCTCCGAAATGGGGGCCATAGGAGGAGAGCATCAGATTGGCGTCGGACTGGCAAAAGCCCTTTTCGCCCTGCAGGCGGCCCGCACCGCACTGGCGGGGGCAGAGGTGGCAGTCTTCCATCATGGCCCACAGGCGCTCTCCCCGCTCCTTCAACTCGCCGGTGCGGTGCAATTTGGCATAACCGGGCACAAAGCCCCTCCTGCCCGCCGCCCCGGGGCCTTTGAGGCCCGAGGTTTTGCCGGAAGTCCCGCCTGGCTTTATCGCCGAATCGGCTATGTCTTCCCAGCCCGCAATTTGCGCGACCGCCCAAGGCGCCAAGCCGGCCGCCAACAAACATTGCAGACAATACTTGAGGAAACGCCGCCGGCCGGTCCGGCCCATGACCGCCCTCCTTTGCTTCAGTCAGCCCTCAACTGATTAACGGAGCGTATGAGTTCAACTGCGGATTGGTTAACTGGAATGCGGATGCAACGCGAATAGGCTCTTTTATTTATTATAAACCAGTGAGCGGAGTCAAAAACAAAAGCCGACATTGTGTTCAGGGGTGGCCAACTGCCCCTGAAACGTCTGGGAAGATGGTTGGGAAGGATGGAGAAAAAGCCGGCAACTGGTTGGACCGCCCAAGGTGCGGGTGTGGCTCGGTCACTTGGCCGTGAGCCGGCTGGTGGTTCATGGCGTCGGCAAAGTAAGGGCCCTAACCTCACCCCCCTGGCCGGACTCGGCCAACAAATGCTTTTCCCCTACCAACCTCTTCCAATCCCGGCGGCATAAAACAGCCGCAATAAAAAACCCGGCCCCCAACGGGACCGGGCTGGTTGTTTTTGTTTTTGACGGCTAACGCAAAAACTCGTTGGTGTCGCGCTGCTCGGCCACGGTGCTCCGGGGGGCCGGGCCGTAGTGATGCCCCGGCCAGACCACGGTGTCATCGGGCAGGGTGAGTATCTCGTCCTGGATGGATTTGAGCATCTGGCCCATGGAGCCGCCGGGCAGGTCGGTGCGGCCCACCCCGCCCACGAACAGGGTGTCGCCGGTGAACACATGCCCCGGGGTGTAGAGGCAGATACAGCCCGGGCTGTGCCCCGGGGTGTGCAGCACCTTCAGCGCTACCTCCTCGCCGGCGGTGACCACGTCGCCGGCGGCGACCGTGGCATCGGCGGGCAGCAGCCGAGAGCAGCCCAGCATCTGGGCGAAGCTCTGGTTGTGGGCGCTGTCCATGGAGGGGGCGTCGGCCTCATGGGCGATGATCTCGGCCCCGGTCAGCTCCTTGATCTTGGTGTTGCCGCAGGTGTGGTCGGCGTGGGTGTGGGTGTTGACGATCTTGACGATCTTCAGACCCTCTTCGGCGGCCTTGGCCACGATTTCCTCTTCGTCGCCTGCCGGGTCGATCACGATGGCCTCGCCGGTCTTTTCGCAGCCCACGATATAGGCGAAAACGCCCATCTGGCCCACCAGCATCTGTATGACTTTCATGTTTCCTCCCAAATAAACTTCGGCCCGGTCCTAGGTAGCGTAAGAGTGCAGGCCGGATAAGAGCAGGTTGACTCCGAAATAAGTGAACAGGACGCAGGCAAAGCCCACCAGGGAAAAGTAGGCCAGGCGGCGGCCCTGCCAGCCGCGCATGAAGCGGCTGTGCAGCATGGCCGCATACACCAACCAGGTGATCAGCGACCAGGTCTCCTTGGGGTCCCAGGACCAGTAGGTGCCCCAGGCGCTGTTGGCCCAGATGGAGCCGGTGACGATGCCGGCGGTCAACAGGATGAAGCCCACCACCACCGTCTGGTAGATCAGGTCGTCCAACAACAGGGCCCGCTTGGAACCGGGCTCCCTGGCCTGGCCGGTGACCAGGTACATGATGCCCAGGGCGGCCGATATCCCGAAGCCCGAGTAACCCAGGAAGCAGGTGATCACGTGGGCGATGAGCCAGTTGGACTTCAGCGCCGGCATCAGGGGCTTGATGGACGGGTCCAGGGTGAGGGCGTAGAGCATGGCCAAAAAGGCCAGGGGCACGGCAAAGGCGCCGATGATTCTCAGCTTGGTGATCAGTTCGATGATCAGGTAGATCAGGGCCAGGGTCCAGGAGAAGAACACCAGGGACTCAAAAAGGTTTGAGAAGGGGGCGTGGCCGATGCCCATCTCGTGAGAGGCCACCCAGCGCATGATGATGGCCGTGGTCTGGGCGGCGAAGGTGACCCAGGACAGTAGCGAGGCCAAGGTGCCGAACACATTTACCTTGATCACCCAGTGACACAGGTAGAGCACCGAGGCGGCCAGATAGGCGAAGGTGACCGCCACCAGGATTTGGTTGCTCAACGCTTCCATGTCTTATTCCGCCTCCTGCGGTTGGTCTTTCAGCTCCACCGCCAAGCGGGTGAGCAGCCGGCTCAAGCCCGGGCGGTTTTTGTTGGTGGCTCCGGCGATCTCCACCCGGGTGCGGCCCTTGCCGGTTTCAGTCAGGCGCAGCCACACTTTTCTGTGGGCGAAGTAGAAGGCGATGAAAAAGCCCACCACCATCATGGTGCAGCCCACCCAGATGAACCATACGCCCGGGTCATATTTGACCGAGATGCCGCTGTAAGGCACCGACACGGCCTTTATTATCTCAAAATTCACCGGGCCCTTGCGCGCGAACTTGGCCCCGGCCCTAAAGGCTGACAGCTCCTTGGTCTCGCCTTTGGCGTCGGCCCGGTAGAGGATGCGCGCCGCCGGGCCCTGATACATCTGGCCCATGCGCACGTTCTCGCGGAAAACGCTGACCCCGGCGAAGCCGCCGTCGGGCAACTCCTTCCAGCGTTGATAGGGCAGCTTGACATCATAGCTCTTGTGGCCGTGGGTGTATTTCACCTCCAGCCACTTGGGCGTGGTGCCGTAGGAGGCCTGGTAGAAGTCGATGCCCTCGAATTCGGCCGGGTCGTTGACGATCATGACCACGTCTTTGACCGGCTTGCCGTTTTTGATGAAGGTCACGTCCGAGCGGTACTCGCTGGGCATGCCGCTGTCGTAGAAGGTGATTTTGAACTTGTTCAGCTTGAGGGAAAATCCCAGCTTCATGGGCTGCCGGGTGTCCAGCATGATCTGGTCCACGGTCTCGCCTTCGGCGATGTTGACGTTTCCGGCGAACCCGAAGAAGTTGCCCACCAGGGCGCCGATCAGGATCACCAGGACGCTTGCGTGCACCACGTACACCCCCAGGCGCGACCAGGCGCCCTTTTGGGCGAACAGGGTGATCCCGTCCTTGCTGTCGCCCTGATGCACCGGGCCCACCAGCTTGGCCAGGGCCCCTTGCAGCCTGTCCTGGTTGTCCCCCGGCACTCCGGGCAGGGTGAACTTCTCCTTGGGCCGGCGCATGGATTTCAGATCGGACTCCGGATCCTTTTTCATCAGCTTGAGGCTGGTGGGCAGCCGGTCCAGGGAGCAGATGATCAGGTTGGCGGCCAGAAGGGCCATGATCAAAACGAACCAGGGGGCGTGGTACATGTCGTCCAGCCCCAAAAAGTGTATGAAGCGGGCGCCGGCCTCGCCAAAGCCGCGCACATAGGCGGCGGCGGGCTCTTTTTGGGGGATCAGAGTGCCGGCGATGGAGGTCAGGGCCATGATCAGCAGGAGGGAGAAGGACAGCTTAACCGAGGAAAAGAACTTCCAGACGCTCCCCAGGCCCGGATTGGACTGCTTGTCTTTGCTCACGCACCCTCCTTGGGAACCAGTGCATTGGCATTAATTAAGAATAATTAGCCAGTAAAGCTACCATAGGGGTAGGACTGGGGCAAGATAGGGGCTCCGCTTGGGATCAGCCGGGCCAGGCCTCGGCGGCCCAGGTCTCCGCCGCGGCCAGTTGGGCGGTGCGGGCCTGGTCGGCCAGGGTGCGCGCCGAGGCGATGAGCCCCTGGCGGTGGGCCAGGTAGGCGGCGATGGCCGCCGGCGCCGGGGCCATGACCCGGGCCAGGGACTCGGCCCGCGTGGCGGCGCTGATCAGTTGCCGGCGGACCCGGGGTTCAGGCTGGCCGTCTTGCCGAGACTGTCCGGCCAGCAACTGCCACTGGGCGGGGATCAGGCCGCTCCCCTGGCTCACCAGGCCCCAGGAGGCGGGGCGGGCTAAAAAGGCGGTCTCGTCATAGTCATAAAAGGCCGCCTCGCTCTGCCCGGGGCCGCGGCGCAGGGCCCGCTGCAGGCTGACTCCCTGCCGGAAGGGCCCGGCATAGACCAGGCCGGCCAGGGCGCCGCCCACGGCGCATTTGGCCAGGACCGAGGCCATGATATTGGCCCGCTTGGCCGCCTTGCCCCGGCCTTTGACTAACTCTGGCTGGTTGGCCAACAGCACCGGCCCGCCCAGGGCCTGGGCCATCTCCGCCACGTGCGCGGGCAGTCCCCGGTTGGAGTGGTGGTACAGGGCCAGGTCCAGGCCCCAGGCCGGCCTGCCGGCCAGGCGGCGGCCCAGCCAGCGGGCCCGCTTGAGAGTGGCGGCGCTGGTGGCTGCGGTCAGCCCCACCAAAAGCGGGGTGTCGCCCGGCACCAGGGCCAGCCCGGCTTCCACCGTGTGCGGCCAGAGGGTTTGGCTTAACAAAGGACCCTGGCCCAAAATGGGTCCGGCCAGAAGAATGCCTTGAGCGTGGGGGAGGGTGGCGCCCAGCAGATTGGCCAGGCCGCCGGGGTCCAAGGCTACCGCGCGGCCCGGGTCCTTCAAGGGGGTGAGGACCTCGCTGATCAGGCCGCGGGGGGGTGGCGACATGGGATTACTCCGGGTTTAGACCGTTAAAGCTTACCGTGCCCCTTCCCAAAAGATCGTGCAAATGTAAAAGCCCCAGGACCTTGCCCCGGCCGTCCACCACCGGCAAAGCGGTGATCTGCTCAGTGGACATCAGTTGCAGCGCCGCCGAGACCTGGGTCTCGGGGCCCACCGCCAGGGGGTTCTGGCTCATTATTTCACTCACCGGGGTGTTTTTCAGGTCGGCCCCGGCCAGCATCAAACGGCGCAGGTCGCCGTCGGTGAGGATGCCCTTGAGCATCTCCCGGCTGGTGATCAGCACCGTACCCAGATCGCCCTGGTCGATGGCCTTGACCGCCTGGGCCAGTTTGGCCGAGGGCCTAACCGTGGGCACCGCCTGACTCGGGGTCATCACCTGGCTCACCTTGAGCGACAGACGCTGGCCCAGGTTGCCCCCGGGGTGATGGCGCTGGAAGTCCTCGGGCTGCAGGCGGTGTTTTTCCATCAGCACCACGGCCAGGGCG
>JANQFN010000318.1 GCA_028277825.1 Desulfarculaceae bacterium | reverse complement strand
GTTTGGCCCGTTTTATGTTGACGATGGGCTTGTTACTCAATGATAGCAGGATTGGCAGCTTGTGGGCTGTTTGCCAAATGAAAAAGGAAAGATTGGCTGTACTGCCAGCGGCGGGGAGTCAGGGTAAGGGGAAGGTCGCCGCGGAGCGGCGGGGGCAGGGATCGTCTCCGGGCATTTCCTCTTGCCCGCCGCTCCTCGCGATGACAACTATCTTTTAAATAAACCAGGCTTCAGTCAAGAGATGGCCATACCTGGAGTCTCACACATCCAGGATCACTTCGGCGCGCCACTGGTCGCCTGCGCCCGCCACCTTGGCTTGGTGATAAGTGACCGCTTTTATAGGCTCATTTGGTTTATGCGCCTGCACGTCAGCCGGGATTACCCCCAGGCGGCCTTGCAGGTTATTGTTCTTTATTTCCGTAACCTTAGCTGCAACCACCAGCAGACCTTCGCCATCCCAGAGGTAGAGCACCTCGCCCAGCCACTGCACCATGAGCCCGACCAGGTCCTCGGCCTCCAACTCAACGGGAATCCAGTCTATTTGGCCGTCACGGGGCCCGGAGACCATTAAATGGGCCAGGGCCGGGGCCGCGGATTCGAAAAGCTGGGCCAGGCCCCGGGCCTCCACCCACAGCCCCAGGTCTGCGGTGTGCTCTAGGGTTCCCGAAGTGGTGGACATGGCAATGCCTTCAGTGAACTATCTATCTGTTTACCTTGCCTGTTTAGTTCAGTTGATCGCCTGTAATCACCAGCAGTTGTATCAAATCAGACATGTCTGAACTGAGACAATGGCTCTAATGGTCGGTTTTCTGACCTCAAAGCAGGTTCTGGCCCGGCAAGCCGGTGCACCTCACCGCCATGTTATCTTGGCCGGGTTGCGCGGCGGAATGCGCAGGTATTTGTACTTGGCATGCCCCAGCATCATGGCCCCGTAAGTTATATGACCCCCGGGCAAAGCCAAATACTCCTGCAGGGGCGGAAAGGTCAGGGCCGCCCGGTAAAAATATCCGGCCCAGCAGGCGCCCAGGCCCAGGGAATAACAGGCCAAATCCACGTAGGTCAGGGCGATGGTGGCTGAGGACTGGGCAAAGGGATTGTCTTTATGGGCGTGGGTGACCAGGAGGTTGGGCGCCCCGCGCATCAGAGGATCTTCGCCGGCCTCGAAGCGGCCCACGGTGCGGTCCATGTGCAGCATCTCGGCGATTTCTGGCATGTTTTCGATCATCCACCGCATCCACTCCGCCACCAGGCCGGCGATCTCGGCCACCTGATCCCGGCCGGAGATCACCAGCCACTCCACGGGCTGGGAATTGTGCCCGGTGGGGGCTTGGCGGGCGATGTCTATGATCTCCTCAAGTTGGCTCCGCTCCACTTCTTTATCCTTATAGCGCCGGATGGAGCGCCGGCCCTGGAGGAACTGCCGGGCCATCTCCGGACTGATCTTCAAATCCTTGGCAACCGGCGGGCAGTCGCCCGGGGCCACGCCGTCCAGGGTCAGGGCCCCGTGGGGGCACACCGCCAGGCAGTGGCCGCAGTGCAGGCAGATCTCCGCGAACTCCTCCACCGGCGCCGGGCTGCCCTCCGGGCCTTCCATACTTATCAGGCTGGCCGGGCAGACCTGGCCGCAGAATCCGTCCTTTTTACACAACTCCAAATCAATGGCAATGCCCACGTCAGGCTCCTTTGTCTGGTCTAAAAAGAGATATACGTGGGCCTATGCTGCCCCGTTTGGGGGGCTGGGGTAAAGCGAAAAAGAGGCCCCCGCCCATCCGGCGGCGGGGCGGTCCAGAAAAATCTTGATCGCCGCCCTGGGCGTTGCTACCTTCAAAAATAGCAATATCGAATCAGCAGTACTGCCCCCTGCACCGCAATACACATCA
>JANQFN010000436.1 GCA_028277825.1 Desulfarculaceae bacterium | reverse complement strand
TAAAGGTCAGCCTGCCCAAGTCTGGCGAGGTTGAGCCCAAGGAGATCGAGATTAAAAAGGGCTAAAGCCATCTAAATCCCAACCAGACCGGTCCCCGATAGGGGGCCGGTTTTTTTATTGTGTGAGGCCGCCGAAGAGGTTTGGAAAAAGGAAAAGGGGTTGCCCCTGCCTTGCTTACAGGTTAGTTGCCAGCGTCCAGCGTAGTGAAAGCGTCTGGAGGCAGGTAAAAACTGAATTACGGTTTAGCGCGACCAGCCTAGGAATTAAATTGTGCCCTCAGCACCCTACCAGCCGGGGCCCCAAGGTGTTGCATGCGGGCCGGCCTCATCCCGGCCGGCGCCCTCAAACGTCCGTTATCTCGCAGTCGGCCCTGCTAAACCGGCAAGGCTGCAAGTTGGCCCCCAAAAGAACCACCTGCGCTTTCTTACCCCTTACCAACCTCTTCTTCTTGGGTTTTTCTGCTCAACACGCCCCGTAAGCAGTTAAGCCAGCTTCCGGCCCCAAACCCCGTACACCGGATCAGCAGTGGGATACTCGCCAAAGTGGCGGTCATCCTCCGGCCGGGGCCAGCCCCGTTGGCTCAGGGTGCCCAGATCGCCAAAAGACTGGCTCTCCTGGAAATAGTCCAATACCAGGCCCATTTTCTCGAAGTCGTGCAACTCCTTCCAGAGGTAGATGCACTTGGGCGGGAAAAAGCGATTGGAAAAGGTGAGCGCGAACACCCCGCCGGGCTTGAGCACCCGCGCGGTGTCGGCGAAGACCTCCCGGGGCTGAGTGAGATACTCCACGCTGGCGGTGCATATCACCGCGTCGAAAGCGGCTTCGTCAAAGGGTAAGGCCGGCTGGGCATTGAGGTCGTGCACCACCGCCTGATCCACCCGGGGGTTGGCCTGCATCTCCTCCAGGTTCATGCCCAGACCCACCACCTCGCCGGTTTCCAGGCTGTCAGGCAGGTGGGACTGATAGGCGCTCATCAGGTCCAGGACGCGGGCGCCGGGTGGGACCAACTGGCCGTAAAGCTCGGCGATCTGGGTGCTGGCCAGGGAATCCAGATGCCCCACCAGCCGGGGCTTGGCGTAAAATACCGCGTCATCGGCCTCGTCGTCGCGGATCAGGGCCGGGCCGCCTAGAAAGTCGCTAGCTCCCCTGGGGCCCCGGGCCTGCATGCCGGGACCGGTACAGATAATGCTCATCCAATCCACGCCCTGGCCCGCGGCCGGGGTGCTGGGGGCCGGGTCGGCCACCGTGGCGGTAAGGGTCAGCTTGCGGCCGGCCAGGGGGTGGTTCAAGTCCATGGTAAAGCCGTGGTGATCGGCCGCGATGCAGCGGCAGGGCTCATCGCTGCCCGGCGGCACCCCGGGCACCCCGCTGAGCAGGCGGCGGGGATAGAAGCGGCCCTGGCGCGGTGCGATGCAGCCGCCGGCGAACTGCTCCGGGCGCAGCTCCTTGATCAGGTCCTTGCTGAAGGCGGGCATTGCCTCGGCACTGGTCAGCTCCCGGGAAAAGCTCTCCTCCCTGGCCAGGCCGGACAGGCCGGCGGTGAGGCGGGGAGGCAGGATGTCGCCCCACAGGTCCGCCTGGGCAAAGTGTATGTCGCGGTGGCTGGCCTCCTCGCTCTGCCAGGCCAACTCCAAGGCCAAGTCCGCCCGGCCCCTGGCTTCAACGGTGTCCACGATGACTCCTTGAGATTACTGGGGGCGCAGCATTTCCAAGTGGAAGTACAGCTTCACCTTGTCGCCCACCACCCCTGCGTCATAGTACTTGCCAGTGCCCACGTGATATTTGAGCCGGTCCAGCTCGTAGCGGGCCTCAAACCCGGTCACCCAGGTCTTGGGTTTCATGGGGTGGGCCCGGGTGCCCAGGTGGACAAAGGGCAACTGAATCTTTTGGCTGACGTCCTTGATGGTCAGGGTGCCGTGGGCCAGATAGCGGTTGCCCCCCTTGCTTTCAAAGCGCTCACTCACAAAAAGGATCAGGGGATAGCGTTTGACCTCGAAAAACTCCGGGCCCTTGAGGTGATCGTCGCGCACGGTTAGGTCGGTGTCTATGCTGGCGGTCTGTATCTCCAGCACCACCTTACTGCCGGCCAGGTCCGTGGGGTCGAATATAAAAGTGCCGCCGAACTTGGTGAAGCGGCCCATCACCGGTGCGAAGATGTGTTTGACCTCAAAGGACAGGCGGCAATGGGGATAGTCGAACTGCCATTGAGGCGCGGCCATGGCCGGCGCGGCCAGCATGAGCGTCAGCAATAGGAGCAAAGATGTCTTTAATTTCCTCATCTCAACCTCCCTCGTAATCCTTAACTTTCAATATGGGTTCACCCATCACAAAAGGCCAGCCCGGCGTAAAAAAACATCCGGATATGGCGCTACGCCATATCCGATAAAGTTTTTGAAAGGGAGGTCCGGAGGGGAAACCTCTACATTGAATCGCTGCACACCGCGCGCACGAAGTTGTGGCAGGTGAAGTCCTGGCGCCCCGCAAAACCCACGCTGAGGCTCAGGTGCCAGGCACTGGTGAAAGTGCAGCGGTCAGCGGACCAGAGCCGGTCAGCCAGGGGGTCGAAATCCTGGGGCCCGCAAAAGTCGTGCTGGTCCGGGGCGCCCAGCAGGGTGAGCAGTTCCGGCAGGCTGGGCAGGCACCAACCACCCTTACCCCCCAGGCGGCGGGCGTTGAGCGCCGCCACATAGGCCGGGGCCTGGTCCCAGGTCAAAGGCTGCAGCGAACCTGACTTTTGCCAGAGCAGGCCGGTGGCGGGATGCAGCACAGTGCCCTGACCCTGGTCCTGGAAATCCCGGGGCCAATATTGCCGGGGCCGCCAAAGTTCATCCAGGTCAAAAGCGGCGCGGGCCCCGGCCAGGGGCACCTTGAGCGGTTCAGTGCGCAGGGGCAGTGGTGCCGCTGGCGCCCCGTTGCCGGGTGCAAGCTCTGCCGCGCACACCTGGGGTTTTCTGGCCTGCCAGGCCTCTTGTAACTTCGCCAGGGCGGCGGCCGTCTCAGGGGCGGATTGAAAGCGGCGGGCCGGATCAGGCGCCAGGGTCTGGGTGAAAAATTCATCCCAGGCCGAGTCCAGGTCAGGATTGATCTGCGATGCCAGAACCGGTTGTCTGCCGGGCAAGCGTCCGCAGAGCAATTGGTACAGGGTGACCCCAAGGGAATAAAGATCCGAGGCCGGGCTGGCGTTCTCCGGGTGGGCCACTTGCTCGGGCGCGGCGTATTCCGGCGAGCCCACCAGCAAATTGGGCGGCACGGGCCGCTCCTCCCCGCGCAGGCGGGAAAGTCCCAGGTCGCTCAGCTTGACCTGGCCATCGTCTGCCAACAGCAGGTTGGCGGGCTTGAAGTCCCGGTGTACGATGCCGGCGTCATGCAGAGCGCCCAGGCCGGCCAGGGCCTGGGCCCCGTAATTCAGGGCCAGGTCCAGTCCCAGGGGACGGGTGGGCGCCTCGGGCCTGAGCCCCACCCCGATCAGGCTGCCCAGGTCCCGGCAAAAGTATTCCATGAGATAAAAGACGGGCTCTTCAGAAGAGACCCGGCCCACCTCCACCAGGTTGGGGTTTTTGATATCGTGCAGCGCCTGGGCTTCGCCCAAAAAACGGCGCCTGACCTCGGCCTCGCCCCACAGGGCGATCAGTTCCGGCCGGGGATCGAGCAGCTTCAGGGCTTTGATGGGCTGGTTTTCAAACTGCACCTTGTAGACCGAGGCCATGCCGCCCCGGCCCAACAAACCCAAAACACGGTAGCCGGCTATCTGTTTCATAGGCCCTGGTCAAAGCAAACGGGTGGCGTTGAATTCGGGCAGCCCGCGCTCCCGGATCTTCTGCACGGTCAGGGGGATATCATAGTCCACAAAGCGCACCTCCAGGGTGGCGTCTGAGTCATCATAGATGACGTATTTGGCCCGGTTGTCGCCGTCGCGGGGCTGGCCCACCGCCCCGGCGTTGACCAGGTGGCGGCAGCCCTCTTCCAGTCGGTGTATACCCCGGCCAAGGGGCAACTCCTCCACCGCATCGCCTTGCAGGCGCACCAGGCCCAGTTCATGGGTGTGGCCCACGAAACACAGGGGCTCCTCTATCTGATCCATGCGCTGGACTATCTCTCCTGGCTCCAGTTGAAAGAGATAGACCGTGGCCGAATCCGGCGGTGCGCCGTGCACCAGGCGGCAGTTGTCCTGCACCAGATACAGGGGCAGCCCGGCCAGAAAGGCCAGACTCTCATGACTGAGCAAGTCGCGGGTCTGCAGCAGGGATTTGCGCGCGGTGGGGTTGAACCAGGCCATTTGGGCGGCCTCGGCCAGGCCCAGTTCATGGTTGCCCATCACCCCGGAAATGCCCAACTCGCGGTACAGGCGCACGCAGGCCTCAGGGTCCGGGCCGTAGCCCACCAAGTCGCCCAGGGAGCCCACCAAGTCCGCGCCCACGGTCCCCAGGTCGGCCAGCACCGCCTGGAAAGCCTCCAGGTTGCCGTGTATGTCCGATAGTATGGCCAGCCTCATGATTAGAAGGTTAGCGCAGGCTTTGAGGCGGGTCCAGGCCGATGTAGGGCGCCTGGGATGATGTAACCACCGCGGCCCGGGGTCCGCGAGGCCCCCAGACGCGGGGGTCACTGGCTTGGAACAGGGCCAGACAGGGTGCGCCGATGGCGGCGGCCAAATGGCTCACTCCGCTGTCCGCTCCCACATACAAAGCCGACCCGGCCAGCAAGCCCACCAGATCGGCCATGGCCGGGCTGTCTACGGTATCGTAATCCAAGCCAGACAGGGCCTGCACCAGGTCACTGCGGTACTCCAGGTCCTCGGCCGGGCCCAGGAGCAGGGTCAGCCTGTGGCCCTTGGCCAACAGACGCCGGGCCAGGGTGGCGCTGAGTTCGGGGATGAGGCGTTTGTCCCTGCCGCCGCTGCCCGGCGCCAGGACGGCGCCTCTCTTTTCAGGGGGAAGTTTCAAGCGAAGCGGCGGCGCCTGTGCCGGCCCCGTCAAACCCAACTCCCTGAGTTGATCCACCTGCCAGTCACCGACGTGTAGGCGCTTGCCCTGGGGCGGCCTGGTGGCGATGCACCACACCTGGGGCACCACCTGTTCCAAATGAGCCAGCAGTTCCGCCGGCGGCTGGTGGGCAAACACCACCGCGCGTTTGAAGCCCTGCAGCCACTCATCCAGGGCGGCATCCGGCTCAAGCGAAAACAGCCCGCCAAAGCGGGCTGAATCGCGGTCGTGGACTTGATCCCCAGGAAAAATCAGGCGGCCCCAATCAGGCCGGCCCCAGAGATGGACCGTATTGACCGAAGGGCCGGCAGACAGCAGGCCCAGGGCTGGCCAGGAGAGCACAAAGTCACCCAGGGCCCCGAAGTGCAGGGCCAGGGTTGCCCCGGGCTCGGTTGACATTTAGCAGGTGGCGCCCTGGGGCATGGGCAGCTCGCCTTGGGCGGCCAAGGCGTGGATGGTCATGGCCACCTGGGCGCCCTCGCTGCTGGCCTGGCCCATACCCGCCGGACTCAGGGCGTCGCCCACCAGGTAAATGGCGCTCACTTTGTGCTCCAGGGCCAGGAATAGACGCTCATTGGGCTTGGCCCCCATGGCCGAGACAAAGGTATCCAGAGGCTCCACGTAGGTCAGCTCGCGGGCGCCGCCGCGGCGGGTGTGCAAAAAGCTCACCCGGTCGGCGAACAGGCGCCGCACCTTGGCCCGCACGTAGCGCCGCACCTTGTATTTCATCAGTTCCCGGCGCAGGTAATAGCGCCGGGCCGGCCCCAGGTCATTGCCGATGCCCAGGCCCAGCTCGATGATGGCCACCTCGTGGCCGCGCTTGGCCAAGAAGTGGGCCACCTCGCTGCCCAGGTTGCCGCCGCCCAAGACCGCCACCCGCTGCCCCACCTCAGCGGTGCCCTCCAGCACTTCCCGGGCGCTAACCAGGGGAGCCTGTTTGACCCCGGGCAGGTCGGGCATCATGGAATCAGAACCAGTGGCTACCACCACCGCCTGGGGCTTGACTTCGCAGACCAACTTGACGCTGGCCGCGGTGCCCAGGCGCACCTCCACATTGTCCAGCTCGGCCAGAGCACTGGCATAATAGTCCACCAGTTCGCCGAACTCGTCCTTACCCGGCGGCAGGGCGGCCAGGCGTAGTTGGCCGCCCAGGGCCTCGCCAGCCTCGAACAACACAACCTTATGCCCCAACTCACCCAGAGTGCGCGCCGCCTCCATGCCGGCCAGGCCGGCGCCCACCACCGCCACCGTGGCCGGTTGGGCGGCCGGTTTAAGCTCCGCCGCTTCGCCCTCGATGCCCACCCAGGGATTGGCCACGCAGCTCATGGAGGTTCCCTTGAGCACCCGGTCAATGCAGCCCTGGTTGCAGCCAATGCAGGGCCGGGTCAACTCCTCGCGGCCGGCTTGAGCGTTTTGCAGCCACATGGGATCGGCCACAAAGGCCCGGCCCACGGCCACCATGTCCAAGTCAATCAGGGCCTCCTCGGCCTGGGTCGCGTTTCGGATGCGCCCCACCCCGGCCACCGGCACCTCCACCGCTTGTTTGATGACGCGCACCGCGGGCAAATGGGTTCCCGAAGGGGTGGGCGTGGGCGGGACCAC
>JANQFN010000392.1 GCA_028277825.1 Desulfarculaceae bacterium | reverse complement strand
GCCCCACGTAGTCGCCCAGGCGGTAGCGCACCCGGGGGGCCTTGGCCAACTCCTTTTTGTTGATCTCGCCCAGATAGCCGATCACGTGGGCGGTCTCCCGCGGGGCCAGATAGGCCCGGCGGTAGCGCACCTGCACCAGCACCCCGGGCAGCTCGTAGCGGAAGGTCTCCAAAAGGGCCAGCTCGTGGCGGTTGAGGTAGCTGCGCAGGCGGATGGGCTTGAAGGGGGGCTGGCCCCGGGCGGCCCGGCGGGCCTTTTGGATCTCCTCGGCGGTGATGCCCACCAGGCTGTGCAGGCGCTTGGTCAAAACTTTCCAGTCCGACACGTCCTCGGGAATCACCGCCAGGTTGAAGGCCGGGTGGTTGTCGGCCAACAGCCGCCCCTTGGCGTCGAAGATCAGGCCCCGGGAGGGGGGCAGGTCCACCAGGCGGATGCGATTGGTCTCGGACAACTTGCGGAAGTGCTCGCCCTGCAAAAGCTGCAGATACCACAGGCGGCCCAGAAGGATGACGAAAGCCAGGCCCACCACCAGGGCGGCGGTCAACAGGGCGTGGCGCACCATGGGGTTTTCACTGGGCTCCATGCCCCGATTGCGGGCGATGTGGTCATCTGGCAGGTAGGGCAGGTTCACGGCGCCACCTTGCGTTCTTCCGGCCAGAAGCGGGCGATGATGCTGCCCAGGCCGTCCAACAGCCCCAGGAAGATGGGGGCGGTAAGGGCGTTGAGCACCGCCTGGGCGGCCAACAACAGGGCCAGGTTGGCGCCGGGGGCGTATTGCTGCTGGGTGAGAAACAGCCCGCCCAGATACAATAGCTGGTAGAGCACGTTCATCAGGCCCACGGCCAGCATCTGGAAGGGCCAGGAGTCGATCTGCAGCTTACGCTGGGCCAGGGTGCAGGCCACGTAGACCACTGAGTAACAGACCAGGTTGAGGCCCATGACCCCGCCGGAGACCAGGTCGGTGATATAGGCCAGGGCCCAGACCACGCCGAAGCCCAGCACCAGGGGCAGGCGGTAGCCGGCGGCCACCACCAGGGCGATCATGGGCTCCAAGCGCAAGGGCCCCAGGGACCACCAGGAGAACAGGGTGGTGCCCAGGACCACCAGGAAGAATCCCAGGATCAGGGTGGCCAGGGCCCGGGGCCATTTGTGGTGTTCACGCCTCAAGAATCAGGATGCTCCACACCCGACCGGCTGGCCGGCAGCTTTCAGTCCCCGCTTAACGGGGATTCCATATTGGGAAAATTGCTTTCTTGCCGAAAACAAAAGGTTGGCGTCTGGGGGCTGTGGTGCAAGGCGATGGCCCGCGACCCGAGCGGTTCCCCGCTCGCTATCAAGGCCAAAACCTTTTGTTTTAGGCAAGAAAGACCAACATGCTGGGCATCTCAAGCGGTCCAATGTCAAGGCTGCAACCCTTCGGGCGCCGCCGCAGGCGGCGGCCTTGACATTGGGCCGCTGAGATGCAAGATGCTCAAACATGCTAGCCTGATCCAAACTTGGCTAGGGCCGTGCGCCTCAAAACAAACACCCCAAAAACCTGCCCTTAATAATAAGGCACTGCCGGCGAACTGGCTACTCGTCCAGTTGCCGGCGGTGCAGGATCACCAGCACCTCCTCCAGGCGCCCGAAATCCACCGCCGGCTCCACCTCCACCTGCTGGAAGGCGCCGATCTTTTCCTTTTTCACCGAACTGACCGTGCCCACCAACACGCCCTTGGGAAACACCCCGGCCGCGCCCGAGGTCACCACCCGGTCGCCGGGGGAGATATGTTCGGTGTGGATCAAATATTTCAGATTGAGGCGGCCGCCGGCCTGGCCCTCCACCACCCCCCGGGCCCGGCTGCTCTGCACCAAGACATCCACCCCGCTGTTGGGGTCAATCAGCAGAAGCAGCTTGGCGTGGTTGGGGCTGGCCCAGATGATGCGCCCCACCGCGCCCTGGGCGCAGACCACCGGCATCAGGGTCTTGACGCCGTCGGAGGTGCCCTTGTTGATCATCACGGTGCGGAAGTGTCCCGAGGGGTCCCGGCCCACCACCTCGGCGGCCACCATGGGATAGTCCAGGGTTTCTTTGAATTTGAGAAGCTCCTTGAGCCGCTGGTTGGCCAGGCGCATCTCCTCCAGGTCCACCAGTTGCTGGCGCAGGGAGGCCACTTGCTCTTTGAGCTCTTCGTTTTCCTCGGCGGCCTGCACCAGGGAGAAATAGCGCCGCCACAAGGACTCCATCCAGTCGCCAGCCCAGTCCATTCCCCGCTGGGCCGGCCCCACCACCTCCATGAGCCAGCGCCCGGCCGGCTCCACCACCGCCTTGCGCCCGGCCTTGAAAGAGAAAAAGGCCAGCGCGGCCAACAAAAACAGGCCCACGATGATGGGGAAGCGATAGTTCCGGAAAAAATCCACGGTGCGGCGTGATCACCAGTCCCAAAGGTTTTGGCCCACGGCCGCGTTAAGCGGCGCCAACATCCAGCCTGCCGCCCGGGCGGCGGCTACAAACCCATTCTACAACGGAATCGGCGCGATGCCAGACAAACCATAGGGTCAAGGGGAATTTAGCGGAAAAAAGGGCTGTTTGGGCCGGGGCCTACTTGATCATGACCTCTTTTAAGAGGTCCAGGTTGTCCAGGGCCTTGCCTGAGCCCAACACCACGGTGGACAGGGGGTCCTCGGTGATGGTGATGGGCAGGCTGGTTTCCTTGAGCAGCAGGGTGTCCATCTCGCGCAAGAGGGCGCCGCCGCCGGTGAGCACGATGCCGTTGTCCACGATGTCGGCGGCCAGCTCCGGCGGGGTCTGCTCCAGGGCGATCTTCACCGTCTCCACGATGGTGTCGATCTGCTCGGTGATGGAGTGCCGCACCTCTTCGCTGGTGATCATCAGGGTCTTGGGGATGCCGGTGATCAGGTCGCGGCCCTTGACCTCGATCTCTTCTGGTGCCGGACCGGCCAGCACGGCCTTGGGATCGTCGTGGTCCGGGGAATCCTCGGGTTTTGACTCGGATTCCTCCGGCTGCTCCTCGGGGGCTTCGTCCGCCGGGTCGGCCGGCTGCGAGTTGTCGCTGGAGGGATAGGCGTTGCCGATGGTGGTCTTGATCATCTCGGCGGTGCGCTCGCCGATCAAGAGATTGTGCTTGCGCTTTATGTGCTGCAGGATGGCCTCATCCATCTTGTCGCCGCCCACGCGCACGCTCTTGGAATAAACCACCCCGGCCAGGGATATGACGGCCACCTCGGTGGTGCCGCCGCCGATGTCCACCACCATGTTGCTGGTGGGCTCGGTGATGGGCAGCCCGGCGCCTATGGCGGCGGCCATGGGCTCCTCCACCAGATAGACCTCCCGCGCTCCGGCGCTCTCGGCGCTTTCGCGGACCGCCCGTTTTTCCACCTGGGTGATGCCGCTGGGCACGCTGATGATGATGCGCGGCCGGACCAGGGTGCGCCGGGCGTGCACTTTACGGATGAAGTGCCTAAGCATGGCCTCGGTGACCTCGAAGTCGGCGATCACCCCGTCCTTCATGGGACGGATGGCCTTGATGTTGCCCGGGGTGCGCCCCAGCATCATCTTGGCCTCCTTGCCCACAGCCAAGACCCGGTTGCCGCCCCGCGCGTCCTTGCGCACCGCCACCACGCTGGGTTCGGAGAGCACGATGCCCTTGCCCTTGACATAGACCAGGGTGTTGGCCGTGCCCAGATCGATAGCCATGTCGCTTGAAAAAAGACCAAGCAGGGGGTCCAGGAACATGGGGACTCCAAAACAAAAAACAGGCGAAAATCGGGTAAATTACATCCGGAGCCAGAGTACCAGAGCCTGGTTTGGCTAGCAAGTCTTTTAACCAAAATTTTGGTGACTTGTGGCCCCTTTGACCCATTTCGGGCCCAAGGTATTTTTGCGCCGGTCATTTGACAACAACCGCTTGTTGTGATTAACTTTGTGCTCCGTTGGGCCGCCCGCTGTAGGCGTTGGCCTTTTTTGACCACGACCACGCCGCCAATAGGGCGCGCCCGGAATAGGCCGAAGCGGCCAGGCGAAGCTTTGCCTGCAGCCGCCTGGCACTGCTGTTGGTTTTTTTATGTAAAGGTGGTACCCAAATGAGCAAGCGAACCTTCCAGCCTTCCAACACCAAGCGCTACCGCACCCACGGCTTTTTAGTGAGAAGCCGCACCCGGGGCGGCAAGGCGGTGATCAAGCGCCGCCGCAGCAAAGGCCGCAAGCGGCTGGCCGTGTGAGACCCGGCGGGCGTCATGCCCCGGGCCGGCCAAACTTTTCCCGCCCAGATGCGTCTGAAAACGCGGCCCCAGTTCATCGGCATGAACCAGGGGGCCCGGCGGACGGCCAGTCGGTACTTTGTGCTGCAATTCCGGCCCAACGCCCTGGCGCACTCCCGGCTGGGGATCACGGTGACCAAGAAGGTGGCGAATGCCGTGGAGCGAAACCGCCTCAAGCGCTTGGTGCGCGAGGCCTTCCGCACCGCGGGCGCACACTTGCCCCCGGGGCTGGACCTGGTGGTGATCGCCAAACCGGCCGCCGCCAAGCTGCCCGGCCGGACGGCCCTGGCGGAACTGCGCCAACTGCTGGGCTCGCTGGAGAGGCCGGCATGAGCCCGGCGGTCAAAGCGGTCCGCGCCTTGGTGCGCGCCTACCAGCTCACCCTGGCCGGCGTCCTGGGCGGCCAGTGCCGCTTCACTCCCTCATGTTCTGAATATGCCCGAGACGCCCTGGCCAAATACGGCCTGTGGCGGGGAATGCTGAAATCCCTGTGGCGGGTGGCCCGCTGCCATCCCTACCATCCCGGTGGCTACGACCCGGCCTGAGCGGCTGGGCGGCGAGGTTAGAAAACCATGGATCAGAAAAAGATGTTCTTGGCCCTGGGCCTCAGCGTGGGACTGATGTGGCTGTGGTCGATCTTCTTCCTGCCCGAGAGAGAGCCCCAGACCCAGGCGCCGGCCCCGCAGACCGCGGCCCAGCAAAAGGCCGACCCGCGCACCAAGGCCGCGCCGCCGCCTCCGGCCGGCCAGCAGGCCCAGAGCGCGCCCCAGGCCGCCGCGCCCACGGCTCCGGCGGCGCCACCCGCCCAGGCGGCCACCGCCGCCAGCCTGGGCCAAGCGGTCAAGGTGGAGACCCCGCTGTACACCGCCGTCTTTTCCACCCGGGGCGGCAACCTGCAAAAGATCACCCTCAACGACTATTACAATCAGCCCGAAAAACAGGGCGGCAACTTCGCGGTGCTGGACCTGGCCAAAAACGAACC
>JANQFN010000390.1 GCA_028277825.1 Desulfarculaceae bacterium | reverse complement strand
CACCGCCAGCGCTTGGCTGGCGCAGCCGGACGAGCGGCCTTCGTGAAATATCCGGGCTAAGTCAGGGTGGCGGTGAACACCAACAAGACCAGGGCCTCGGCCGCCTCCAGGGAAGCGCCCAGGGTGTCGCCGGTGACCCCGCCCACCCGGCGCCGGAACCACCGGCCCAGGAGCAAGCCCAGCAGGGCCACGGCCAGGGCGGCTGCCGCGCCATATATGCCGCCGACCAAAAGGGCCAGGGCCAGGCCTACCGCGGCGGCGGTCACATCGGGCCAGATCTCCTGGCCGCCGGCCGAGGACGCGCCCAGACCCTGCCCGGGCCGGGCCGGAGGCAGGATGCCGGCCAACAGCGCGGTCAGGGTGCGGGCCAGGGCCGGGGCCACCACCAGGGCGGCCAAGAGCTGGGTTCCGTCCAGGGAGGCCAGGGCCCCGAACTTGACCAGCATCAGGCAGACCACCGCGCAGATGCCGAAGCTGCCCACGCGGGTGTCCTTCATGATCTCCAGGGCCCGCTGTTTGCTGGTGGTGTGCACCAGGGCGTCGGCGGTGTCGGCCACGCCGTCGTAGTGCAAAAAACGGGTGAGGGCGCCCCACAGCAGCACCAGCACCCCGGCCAGGGCCCAGGCGGGCAGCACCAGGCCCAGCAGCCAGGCGGCCAGGGCCAGGACCCCGCCCAAGAGGCCGCCCACCAGGCTGTACCAGGCCCGGGAGCGGGCCATATCCCGCTCATCAGCCTCCAACTCCGAGTGCAGGGTGCACACGGTCATGAACTGCAAGGCCAGGATGAAGCTCTTCACGGGTGGCTAGTCCTCTTTGCCGCTCACGCCGGCGGACTCAAAGGTGGCCATCTCGTTGTACACCGCCACCGCGCTGGTGAGCACCTGGGTGGCCAAGGCGGCGCCGGTGCCTTCGCCCAGGCGCAGGTTCAAATCCAAAATCGGCTCCAGACCCAGCTTATTCAACTGCACCCGGTGGCCGATCTCCACCGAGCAGTGCCCGGCGAACAGATAGTCCTTCACTTCCGGGCACATGGCCGCGGCCACCAGGGCCCCGCAGGTGGAGATGAAGCCATCCAGCATCACCGGAATGCCCCGGGCCGCGGCCTGCAGGATGTAGCCGCAGATGGCGGCGATCTCCAGGCCGCCGACTGCGGCCAGGGCGCCCAGGGGGTCCTGGGTAGAGGGCTGGTGCAGCTCCAGGGCCGCCTCAATGGTCTTCACCTTGGCGGCCAGGCCCGTATCGTCCAGGCCGGTGCCCCGTCCGGTGACCTGAGCCACCGGGCGCGAGCAGAGTACGGCGGTAAGCGCCGCGCAGGGCGTGGTGTTGCCGATGCCCATGTCGCCGGGTAAAAGCAGATCGTTGCCCTGGTCGATCAGTCCGGCGGCCACTTCGGCGCCCACCGCGATGGCCTCCAGGGCCTGCTCGCGGCTCATGGCCGGTTCGGCCGCGAAGTTGGCCGTGCCCCCCGCCACCTTGGCCTGCACCAGCTTGGGCAGCTCCTCGAAGTCGAAGTTGACGCCGACGTCCACCACCATCACCTGGGCGCCGGCCTGGCGGCCCAGCACG
>JANQFN010000373.1 GCA_028277825.1 Desulfarculaceae bacterium | reverse complement strand
GCCACCTTGGCCTGCACCAGCTTGGGCAGCTCCTCGAAGTCGAAGTTGACGCCGACGTCCACCACCATCACCTGGGCGCCGGCCTGGCGGCCCAGCACGTTGATGCCCGCGCCGCCGGCCAAAAAGTTCAGCACCATCTGGGGGGTGACCTCGGCCGGGTAGAGGCTGACCCCGGCCTGGGTGATGCCGTGGTCAGCGGCGAACACCGCCACCGCCGGCCGGGGCTGGGTCAGCTCGTCGCTGCCCCGGATCACGGCCAGCTTGAGGGCCAGCTCCTCCAAACGGCCCAGGGAGCCCTGGGGCTTGGTGAGGCTGTCCAGATGGGCTTGGGCCTGGGGGGCTACGCTTTGATCCAGGGGTTTTATTTGGCTGATGATGTCTTCGAGTCGATCCACGCCGTCCATCTCCTTGCGAAGGCTAGGTTTGGGGCAGGCCGCCCTTGAGGGCCAGGGGCAGACCGGCGGTGACCAGGATCACTCGGTTGCAGGCCCGGGCCATTTGCTGGTTCAGTGAGCCGGCCTGGTCGCGGTAGCGCCGGGCCAGAGCGTTTTCAGGCACAATGCCCATGCCCACCTCGTTGGCCACCAGGATCACCCGGGAGGCAAGCGAGGGCAGCAGGCCGCTCAGGGCGGTAAAGCGCTCTTGCAGACCCTCGTCATCCAGTTCGGCGGCCAGCATCAAATTGCTCAGCCACAGGGTGAGGCAGTCCACCAGGAGCACCGTACCCAGGGCATCAGTCTTTTTGAGCGCCGTTTCCAGCTCCAGCGGCTCCTCCACGGTGGACCAGGCCTGGCCGCGGTCCGCCTGGTGGCGGGCGATGCGCGCCTGCATCTCCTCATCGCCCGCCTGGGCGGTGGCCACATAGACCAGGCGGCCGCCCCAGGCCTCGGCCAGGGCCTGGGCATAAGAGCTCTTGCCGCTCTTGGTTCCACCCAAAACCAGTACGCTGTCAGCGGGGACGCTCATTGCCGTTCTTCCCGCTCCGCCGGCCGCCGGGGCCGGTGGTCCACCACCCGCCAGTCTCCCGGCGGGTCGAAGCTGAAAAGCTTGTCATCCACCGGCACATTGGACCGGACATTTTGCAGGCGGTACACAGTTATATCACCCACCAGATTTATGATCTTGAAGCCGGCCAGCAATAGCGTGTCCTGGTCGAACCAGACCACCAGTTGCTTCAAATCGGCCCGGCGCTGGCGGGGGGTGAGCAAAAGGCTCAAAGCCCCCTCTGGGCCGCCGCCGGACTGTTTGGCGTTGGGGCGGCTGACCAGAAAATCCTGGTCCAGGGAGGCCAGCCCGCCCAGGGCCTGCAACAGCGGGGTCAGTCCGCTGGTGAAGCGGTCCAGGGGATAGAGGTCGGCCCGCTTCTTGGCCGGCCGCAGCCACCAGGCCCGGCCCTGGCTGGTGATGATCAATTCATGGCGCGGCTTTTCCTGCTCCAGGCGCAGGCGCAGGGTGCGGGCCCAGATGAGTTTGCCCGAGCCTTGCACCCGGCGGCCGGCCTGGCCGGCCAGGGCCACGAAGCTGGAGGAGCGGGTGTAGTCCGCGGCCAGGCTTCTGACCTTTTGGTAGCGGGCCTGGATGCGCCCGGCCAACTCCGCCGGGTCCTCGGCCATTGCGGGCGTAGCGGTTGCCGCCCCCAAGCACAGAGCCAGGACAAAAAGAAGGCAGGTAATAAAGGAAAAAGTCTTCATAAAGGTTCCCGCAGAACCGGCAAGCAAGGGGTTAATGGCACGGGGTAGTGTTTAGCAAAGGCTGGCCATCTGGCCGGTAGTAATGAGCAGGCGGCAAACTTCCGGCAAATAAAAGGCTCTCAGCGGTTTGCCTCGGCTGGCGCTGCATACGGCGATGTCTGCCAACCAGACCCGCACTGCTGCCTGTGCTTTTATTACCCTCACTTAATTCTAAACGACTTCGGTTCACCTTGGGCGCCGCTCACTCCCGCATCAGTACCTGACGCGGCTTGGAGCCGTCGCTGGGCCCCACGATGCCGTCGCGTTCCATCTGCTCGATCATGTTGGCCGCCCGGTTGTAGCCCACCTTGAGGCGGCGCTGCACGTAGCTGATGGAGGCCTGTCCGGTCTCCATGACCAGGCGCACCGCCTCGGGGTAGAGCTCATCGCCCTCCAGGCCCAAATCGCCGGCTTCCTCGGCCTCGGTGGCGGCCACGATGGTCTCGTCGTACTCAGGCGCCGCCTGTTCCTTCCAGAAATCAGTAACCCGCTCGATCTCCTCCTCTGACACATAGGCCCCGTGCAACCGGGTGATGCCCGCGCTGTCGGGCGGCACGAAGAGCATGTCGCCGTTGCCCAACAGATGCTCGGCGCCCATCTGGTCCAGGATGGTGCGGCTGTCCACCCGCGAGGCCACCTTGAAGGAGATGCGGGTGGGGAAGTTGGCCTTGATCAGGCCGGTGATCACATCCACGCTGGGCCGCTGCGTGGCCAGCACCAAATGGATGCCCGCGGCACGGGCCATCTGGGCCAGGCGGGTGATCAGGGCCTCCACCTCCTTGGAGGAGACCATCATCAAATCAGCCAATTCGTCGATGAACAAAAGCACATAGGGCAGCGGCTCCAAATAGGCCGGCTCGCCCTCGTCCTCTTCGCTGCCCGGAACCGGTACGGGTCCGCTCTTTTGCAGCTTGCGGTTGAAAGAGTCGATGTTTTTGACGCCCAGGGAGGCCAAGAGTTCGTAGCGCCGTTCCATCTCGCTCACCGCCCAGCGGAGCCCGGCGGTGGCCTCCTTGGGGCTGGTGATGATGGGGTAGAGCAGGTGGGGGATGTCGGCATAGGAGGACAGCTCGATGCGCTTGGGGTCCACCATCAACACCCGCACCTGTTCCGGCGTGGCGTTGTAGAGTATGGAGAGCACCAGGCAGTTGATGAACACGCTTTTGCCCGAGCCGGTGGCTCCGGCGATCAACAGGTGCGGGGTGCGGGCCAGGTCCTCCACCACCGGCTGGCCCAGAATGTCCTTGCCCAGGGCCACGGCCAGCTTGCCCTTGGCCTTCTGATAAGTCTGGGAGGCCAAAAGCTCCCTCAAAGGCACCATCTCCCGCTGGGGGTTGGGTATCTCGATACCGATCACCGCCTTGCCCGGGATGGGGGCCACGATGCGGATGGAGGTGGCCTTGAGCACCATG
>JANQFN010000370.1 GCA_028277825.1 Desulfarculaceae bacterium | reverse complement strand
GCGAACTTGCGCGCGCTCTTGCCGCTGGCGGTCATGATGCAGGCGCTGTGGCCCAGGTCGGTCTTGTCGTTGATCCAGCCGATCACCTGCTCCAGGCTGTCGGCCCTGAGCAGGGCGGCCACCGCGCCGAAGGCCTCTTCCTTGCAGATCTCCATGTCGATGTCGGCATCTTCCAAGATGGTGGGGCCCAGGAAGTAGCCCCCGGGATAATCCGCGGGCAGGGCCTGGCGGCCGTCCAGGACCATCCTGGCGCCCTCGGCCAGGCCACGGTCGATCCAGGCCGCCACCTTGTCGCGGCCCGACGGTGTGGTGTAGGGGCCCATGGTAACGCTTTCATCCAGGCCGTAGCCCAGCTTCATGGCGCCGGCGTTGGCCACCAGGGCCTCCTTGACCGCCTGGTAGCGGGCCTGGTCGCCGATCACCACCACGTTGTCCGAGCCCAGGCAGCGCTGGCCGGTCATACCGAAGCAACCCTGCCGGAGATAGGTGGGGCAGGTCTCCAAATCGGCGTCAGGCATCACCAGCACGGTGTTCTTGCCGTTGCCGTTTAGAGAAGAGGTCTTGCCCAGCCTGCCGCACTGTTCGAACAGCTCCAGGCCGGCGGCGGTGGAGCCGATGAAGCCCAGGCCCTCCACCTCGGGCTGCTCCAGGATGTATTTGTTGATCTCGCGCCCGCCGTGGATGAGGTTGACGGCGCCCGGAGGCCAGCCCGCCTCGGTGGCCACCTTGCTCATGTACTCGGCGGCCACCGGGTCCTGGCGGCTGGGGCTGACCACTACCGAGCAGCCGGCGGCCAGGGCGTAGGGCACAAAGGATGACCAGGCGTGCATGGGGATGTTGCTGGGGGTGACGATGAGAAACACGCCCAGGGGCTCCCAGGTGAGCCACATGTCGATGCCGCCGGCCAGGTTGTCGATGTGCTCGTTGCGCGCGGCCATGCCATAGGCCGCCGAGCAGGCGGACTCGATGTTTTCGATGCAGCGGCGCAGGCTGCCCCGGCTCTCGGCGATGGTGCGGCCGTGGTCCTGGGTCAGCACCCGGCACAGGTCCTCGAAGTGCTCTTCGTATTTTTGGCGCATGTCAAAAAGCATGCGCGCCCGTTCGCGCAAGGCGATGTTGCCCAGGGCCTCGAAACCGGCTTGGGCGGCCTCCACCGCGGCCCGGGCTTCGGCCTGGGTGGCGGTGGGGAACTCGGCGATCACCTCGCCGGTGGCCGGGTTGGTGGTCTGGTTTATGACGTCTGAGTTGGACTCCACCCACTCCCCGCCGATGAGGAGCTTCAGTCGTCCGTAGTGGCTCTTTACTTCCGGCAGCATGGCCATGGCCTCTTACTCCAGAAAAGTGTTTGGTGTCATAAGTCCTGTTTCCCAGCCGCAGCCCTCACTGGCTCCGTTTGGGAAGAGTTGGGTAAG
>JANQFN010000367.1 GCA_028277825.1 Desulfarculaceae bacterium | reverse complement strand
CATGCTGTGGGCGGCCGGGCGGCCCAGGGTGCAGATGGCCTTTGGCGCGATGGCCTTTATCTGGGCCTCCAGGAAGGGGCGGCAGGTGGCCACCTCCTCGGGTCGGGGATCGCGGTTGCCCGGCGGGCGGCACTTGACGATATTGGTGATGTACACCTGCTCCCGCCTCAGGCCCACCGCGGCCAGCATGCGGTCCAAGAGCTTGCCCGCCGGTCCCACAAAGGGTTCGCCGCGCTGGTCCTCCTGGGCGCCGGGGCCCTCACCGATTAACATCAGCCGGGCATCTTCCGGCCCCACCCCGAACACCAGCTTGTTGCGTCCCTCGTACAAAGGGCACCGTTTACAGTCTCCCATCCAGGCGCGCACTTGATCAAGTCCGCCGGCCGCGCGGCTGGGACCGGCGGGCATCACCAGATCCAGAAGCTCTTCGTATTCGCCGCGCGAGCCGGCCACCTTTTTCAGGCCCAGGCGGCTGCGGCAGGCCAGGTTGTCGCTGAGGTCATGCAGGCGGGCGGTCACCGCTAATCCTCGTCCCCCAGGATGCGGGCCACCCGGTCCAAGAGGCGGTGGGCCACCTCCAGCTTGCTCATCAGGGGCAGTGACTCCACCTCGCCTTCTGGCGTGAGGAAATGCACCCGGTTGGTGGGGGCGGCAAAGCCGCTGTCTGCGGCGCTGACGTCGTTGGCCACCAAGAGATCCAGGTTCTTGGCTTTGATCTTGGCCGCGGCGTGCTCCAGCACCTGCTCGGTCTCGGCGGCAAAGCCCACCAGCACCTGGGAGTCCTTCCGGGCGCCCAGGGCGCTCAGGATGTCTTGGGTACCCACCAGGGTGCAGATCTCACTGGGGTCGCCCTTTTTCACCTTTTGCGGCTGGCAGTCCTGGGGCTTGAAGTCGCTCACCGCCGCGGCCTTGACGATCACCTGCATGCCGCCGGTGCGCTCAAACACGGCGGCGGCCATCTCCTCGGCGCTGGTCACCGCCACGGTCTCCACGCCCGGAGGCGGCTCCAAGTGAGTGGGCCCCAGCACCAGGCAGACCTTGGCGCCCCGGCCCCGGGCGGCCCGGGCCACTTCGATGCCCATCAGGCCGGTGGAGGGGTTGGACAAAAACCTGACCGGGTCCAGATGCTCCCGGGTGGGCCCGGCGGTGACCAGGAGGCTGACCCCTTCCAGGTCCTGGGGAGCCAACAGGTCCCACAGCGTCTCGGCGATGGCCGCAGGTTCGGCCATGCGGCCCGGGCCCTCTTCGCCGCAGGCGGTGCGGCCCTCGGCCGGGCCCACCACCTTCACCCCGCGGTCTCTCAAGCGCTGAAGGTTTTCAGAAACCGTGGGGTGCTTGAACATCTGGGGATTCATGGCCGGGGCCACTAAAAGCGGGGCGGTGCTGGCCAAGATCAGGGTGGAGAGCAGATCGTCGGCCAGGCCGCAGGCCGCCTTGGCCAGGAAATTGGCCGTGGCCGGGGCCACCAGCACCACCTGGGCCCAGCGGGCCAGGTCGATGTGGCCGATGGTGCTCTCTTCATGGGGATCGAACCAGTCGTCAGGCACCGGATTGCCGGTGAGCGCGGCAAAGGTCAAAGGACCCACGAACTCCCGGGCGGCATCGGTCATCACCACCCGCACCTCGGCGCCCTGCTGGCAGAGCAGACTGGCGGTTTCCGCGGCCTTGTAGGCGGCGATGCCGCCGGTGACGCCCAACAGCACCCGGGGCTTTTCCGTGGCCTGGTTCATGCCCTTAAAGCCTACTCCGCCAGGGTGGGGGCCACCCAGATGGAGACCTGGGTGGAGAAAGTGGACTCCACTATGTGGATGATGGCGGTTTTGCCCTTCTTGGCGAAGAACAGCGCCACCTGGGGGTACTTGTAAGAACCCTGCAAAGACCAGTTGTCCTTGCGCATGGTGTCCACGAAGAAATTGATCAGGCTCTCCACCTCCAGGTTGTCCTTGAACACCAGGACCCCGGCCTTGAGCTTGCCCGCCCGGAACACCAAAGAACTTTTGGTGTCCAGCTTGAGCTGGTTGGGCACCTGGATGTCGTTGAAGTCGTAATAGCGGCCGATGGGGCCCTGCTGGCTCTGGCCCGAGGCGGTGTCGCCGGTCTTGGCCTGGGTGGTCTCCTGTTCCTGGGCGGTGACCGGCTCGGCGCTGAAGATGGAGCAGCCCGCGCCCAGGGACAGGCCCAAAACCAAGGTCAAGGCAATCATAAAGTTGGCAATCTTCATGTCAACATCTCCTCCCTATAAAGGGAAACTTACCAGTTGCGGCCTCATCAGCCCAACACCAGGTCGTCAAGCGGCAGGCGCGAGGACTTGGGGGCGCCCGGGCCGGGGTGGCCCAGGGCCAGGACGGCCATCAGTTCCAGGTCCTCGCCCAGGCCCAGCACCTGGCGCACCGGTTCGGCGTTTTTCAATATCTCGCCCAGCCACACCGCGCCCAGGCTCAGGCCGTGGGCCATGAGCAGCATGTTTTGCAGGCAGGCGCCGATGGACTGGTGGTCCTTGACTTCATGATACATGGAGGGCTTGTGGATGAAGCAGCAGATCAGGGCGGCGGCATTGCTGACGATCTTGCCGTAGTGGGTCAGGGCGGCGATTTGCTTCTGGGTCGCGGCATCGCTGACCACCTTAAAGCGCCAGGGCTGGTTGTTTTGCCCGCTGGGGGCCCAGCGGCCGGCCTCCAGAATCTGCTCCAACACCCCATCATCCAACGGTTGACCGCTGTATTTGCGCACGCTGCGCCGGCTCTTGATGAGGTCCAGAACCTGGTCGGCTTCCACAAACCCCTTCCTTCCTGGCAGGCATGTTAGCAAGCGGCTTGGGAAGCGTCAAGCGCCCGGCCTGGCAAGCGAAACCCACTTGCACCCCCGTGCGGGGGTCGCTAAACTGACGGGTATGGTTAGGCCGGAGACCGCCACAAACAGGGCCAGACACTGATGCACAAGCTGACTTGCCTGATAATCTTGACGGCCCTTTTGGCCTTGTGGGCCCCTCCAGCCGGGGCCAAGGACCTTGGCGGCTCCATCGTCATCGGCACCATCGGCGACGCCACCTCCATGATCCCCATGATCACCTCGGACTCGGCCTCCCATGAGATGAGCGGGCTGGTCTATAATGGCCTGTTAAAATACGACAAGAATATCAATTTGATAGGCGCTCTGGCCGAGTCCTGGACCGTGAGTCCCGACGGCCTGACCATCACCTTCAGGATACGCAAAGGCGTCAAGTGGCAGGACGGCAAACCCTACACCGCCCATGACGCGGTGTTCAACTGGCGCTTCATGATTGACCCCAAGACGCCCACCGCCTATTCCGGGGACTACCTCAAGGTGAAAAGCGCCACCGCGCCCGATGACTACACCTTTGTGGTCAAATACAAGGAGCCCTTCGCGCCCGGCCTGGCCTCCTGGACCCTGTCTCAGATGCCTCGGCACCTGTTGGAGGGCAAGGACGTGCGCGCCTCTCCCCTGAACCGGCACCCGGTGGGCACCGGGCCCTTCATGTTCCAACGCTGGGACCCGGGCGCCCGGGTGATGCTCAAGTACAACCCCAATTATTGGGAGGGGCGGCCCAACCTCAACGCAGTCACCTACCGGGTGATCCCGGACATGGCCACCATGTTTTTGGAGCTAAAGGCCGGGGGCATTGACTGGATGGGCTTGAGCGCCTTGCAGTACCGGCGGCAAACCAATAGCGAGTATTTCAGGAAAAACTTTAAAAAATACCGCTATTTGTCCAGCAGCTACACCTACCTGGGCTATAATTTGCGCGATCCGCGCTTCAAAGACCGCCGGGTGCGCCAGGCGCTCACCTATGCCATTGACAAGAAAGAAATCATCAAGGGGGTGCTCCTGGGCCTGGGCCGGGTCTGCACCGGCCCCATCAAGCCGGAGACTTACTGGTACAATCCCAAGGTCAGGCGCTATCCCTACAATCCGGACAAGGCCAAAGAGCTTTTGGCCCAGGCCGGCTGGAAAGATACCGACGGCGACAGCCTGTTGGACAAGGACGGCAAACCCTTTGAGTTCACCATCCTCACCAACCAGGGCAACGCCGCCCGGGCCAACACCGGGGTGATCATCCAGCACCGGCTGGCCAAGATCGGCATCAGGGTCAAACTCAGGACCGTGGAGTGGGCCGCCTTTATCAAGGAGTTCATCAACAAGGCCCGTTTCGAGGCCATCCTTCTGGGTTGGAACCTGCCGCCCGACCCTGATCAGTTCGACATCTGGCACTCCTCCAAGGCCAAGCTGGGCCAGCTCAACGTAACCTGGTACAAGAACCCGGAAGTGGATAGGCTCTTGGAAGAACAGCGCCGTACCTTTGACCGGGCCAAACGCAAGGCCCTGTTGGACCGCTTCCAGGAGGTCATCGCCGAGGACCAGCCCTACACCTTCCTCTACGTGGCCGAGGCACTACCCATGGTGGCCGCCCGCTTCAAGGGCATTGAGCCCGCGCCGGCAGGAATATCATACAACTTCATCCACTGGTGGGTGCCCAAGGCCCAGCAGCGGCCCGGGATGACCAGATAGCTATGTTGACTTACCTGGCCAAACGCTTGGGCATGATGATCCCCCTGCTGTTGGGCATCACCTTTATCAGCTTTTTGATCATGCACCTGGCGCCGGGCAGCCCCACGGACTTGGCCACGGATTTGAACCCCAAGATGAGCGAGATCGCCAAGGAGCGGCTCACCAAGCTCTACGGCCTGGACAAGCCCCTGCCCGTGCAGTACTGGAACTGGCTCAAACGCCTGGCGGTATTGGACTTCGGAAGATCATTCGCGCCCGACGGCCAGCCGGTGCTCCAAAAAATCGCCGACCGCCTGCCCATCACGGTCACCATCAACTTGTTGTCCATGCTCCTGGTGTTTGTCATCGCGGTGCCCATCGGGGTGTATTCCGCCACCCATCGGGGGTCCGTGTTTGACCAGGCCACCACGGTGTTCGTGTTTGTGGGGTTCGCCACGCCCACCTTCTGGCTGGCCCTGTTGTGCATGATCCTGTTCGGGGTGCAGTTGGGCTGGCTGCCCATATCGGGCATCAAAAGCCTGAACCACGACCAGCTCTCCTGGTTCGGGCAGTTGATGGACTACGCGCGGCATTTGACCCTGCCGGTGATCCTCAGCGCCTTCACCGCCCTGGCCGGCATGAGCCGCTACATGCGGGGCAACATGCTGGAAGTCATCCGGCAGGACTACATCACCACCGCCCGGGCCAAGGGCCTGCCCGAGCACACCGTGATCTACTCCCACGCCATGCGCAACGCCATGATGCCGGTGATCACCATCCTGGGGCTCAGCGTGCCCGCCCTGATCGGCGGCTCGGTGATATTCGAGTCCATTTTCGCCATTCCGGGCATGGGCAAGCTGTTCTTTGACTCGGTGATGGCCCGGGACTATCCCGTGGTCATGGGCGGCCTGGTGATTGGCGCTGTCCTGACCCTGCTGGGCAACCTGTTGGCCGACCTGGGCTACGCCCTGGTGGACCCGAGGGTGCGGACCTCATGAGCGGCGGCGACCAGTACAAGGGCCTGTGGGGAGAGTTCACCGCCTCCATGGCCAAAAATCGCCTGGCACTGTTGGGCCTGGTGGTGGTGCTGGGCCTGGTGCTGGTGGCCGCCTTTGCCCCCTGGCTGGCGCCCAGCGACCCCAACGCCATCAACGTAAACGCCATCCTGCTGCCCCCCAGCCTGGAGCACCCATTCGGCACCGACGAGCTGGGCCGCGACGTGTTCTCACGCATGATCGCCGGCTCCAGGGTCAGCCTGGAGGTGGGCCTGGTCTCAGCCGGTCTGGCCACCCTGATCGGGGTGATCCTGGGGGCTCTGGCCGGGTACTACGGTGGTTGGGTGGAGTCGGGCATCATGCGCTTTACCGACATGATGCTCTGCTTCCCCACCTTTTTCCTTATCCTGGCGGTGATCGCCTTGCTGGAGCCCTCCATTGTCAACATCATGGTGGTGATTGGCCTCACCTCCTGGATGGGCGTGGCCCGTTTGGTGCGCGCCGAGTTCCTCACCCTCAAAGAGCGTGAATACGTTTTGGCCGCGCGCAGCCTGGGCGCCGGCGACCTGCGCATCATCTTCAGGCACATCCTGCCCAACGCCATGGCCCCGGTCTTGGTGGCCGCCACCCTGGGCGTGGCCGGAGCCATCCTCACCGAGAGCGGCCTTTCCTTTTTGGGCCTGGGGGTGCAGCCGCCCGAGGCAAGCTGGGGCAACATCCTCAACCAGGGCAAGGCCAACATCGAAATCGCCTGGTGGCTGAGCCTCTTCCCCGGTTTGGCCATTTTGGTCACTGTGCTCGGCTACAATCTGCTGGGCGAGGGCATCCGCGACGCCCTGGACCCCAGGCTGCATTAGGCCGCCCGCCCCCGGAGACGAATCCTCAGAGCGCAACACTGAAAAGAGGTTCTGAAGGTAAAGAAAATCGACCAACCGGTGGGCTGCTGTTTGAAAGGTTGGTGTTGCGCCGTGATCGACGCGCCGCATGAGCCACGGCGGGTGGTGTGCTCAAGCCGCCGCAAGGTTTTTTATACAAGGCGCGGACAACTACCAGCGACACCTGCCCGCGGAATGGGCCACCAGAGGTCCCAAGGGAGGCAGGCACTTCGCTGGCATTTGAAGATTCATTTACCCTTCCCAAACTTTTCCTAACTTCGGAGGAAACTGATGCCCTACGTCAACGTCAAAACCGGTTACGTGCCGCTGAGCAAGGAGAAAAAGCAGGAGGTGATCGACAATGTCACCAAGGTCATAGCCGAGACCTTGGGCAAGGACCCCAAAATGGTCTGGGTGGTCATCGATGAGGTCCCCACCGATAATTGGGGAGTCGGCGGCGAGACCGTGACCGACAGGCGGGCCCGCCTGGAATAGGCGGATCGGGATCAAAGAATAAGATAAGAATATGAGAGGAGGTTTCTAAGGAAAAGAATGGCTGGGTTCTGGCTTTTTCACAAGGCAGGGCGCCAAGCTTTGCCCGCGTCCAAGGTTTTGGTGAGAGAGCGGGCGCGCTAAAAGGCGTGCCGTTGGGTAAAACCGTTACCGAACTGGCCCGTGACGGGGCGGCAAGACGGACCCGCTACGTCAGCCCGGCTGCGCAAAGGCACCCCGCCCACCTTATTCTTTATACTTACTAACCTCTTTTTTTCTTCCTCTCGACTAGTCCGCCACTTTGCGTCATGCTTGAGTTGACGCCAGCCCCGAGGAGAAGAGCGTGACCCTGCCTACGCCTCCAAAGGACCTGATTATCCGCAACGCCACCCGCGCCGAGGTGGCCGAGATACACGTGGCCTGGGCCGCGGCCGAAGGCTGGAACCCGGGCCTGAACGACGCGGACATCTTCTACGACACCGACCCCCAGGGCTTCTTTGTGGCTGAACTGGGTGGCCGGGCCGTGGGCTGCGTGTCTTCGGTGGTATACGATGACACCTACGCCTTTGGCGGCTTTTTCATAGTGCAGCCTGAGATGCGCGGCCTTGGCATCGGCGTGGCCTTGGCCGCCCA
>JANQFN010000361.1 GCA_028277825.1 Desulfarculaceae bacterium | reverse complement strand
GGCCCTGTCTTCCGCCGCCCTGATGTCGGCCCGGGCCGGCTGGGACTATGAAATATGGGTGGTGGACAACGGCTCCAAAGACCACACTCAGCGAGTGCTGGAGGAGTACAGCAGCATCCTGGGCGGGCGCTTGCAGATCATTTCTCTGGAGCGCAACACCGGCACCACCTATTCGCGCAACCAGGCCCTCAAGCAGGCCGCCGGACGCCTGATCTGCGTGCTGGACTCGGACGCCGAACTGTTGACCAACGGTTTAAGGGGGATTGACGAATTGTTGAGCAGCCTGCCCGAGGTGGGCATCGTGGCTCCCCAGATCATCATGCCCGACGGCTCCATCCATGATTCGGTGAAGTATCTGCCCACCCTGCAAAACAAGCTGGGCAAGCTGCCCCAGATATTTCTGGACCTCTCCGGCGGCAACTCGGATTTTTATCCCGACTTTCCCTTTGACAGTTTGCGCTCAGTGCAGACCGCCATAAGCTGCTGCTGGTTCTTCCGGCGCGATCTGTTGGACCGCATCGGGTATTTGGATGAAAAGATTTTCTATTCGCCCGAGGACCTGGACTGGTGCCTGCGCACCTGGAAGGCGGGTCTGGCCGTGGTCTATTACCCCTATATGCAAGTACGCCATCACACCAGGCAGATTTCGCACCACCACCCCCTGTCGCGCCTGGCCCTCAGCCACTTCAAGGGCATACTCTACTATCTCAACAAACACGGCTACTGGTGCAGCCGCAAGCCCCTGGAGCGGCGCTACATACAGCCCCTGGCCAGCCGCCTGGACCCGGAGTTGGCTCAATGGGAGGGCCTCCACGGCCCCGCTCTGGAAACAAGGACCAATCATGGATGACCGCTTGCCCGCTCAGCGGGACGAGATTCTCGAGGAAGAGGCCCGGTTCGCCGATGAGCAGTACGCCCGGCACGAGGGTGACTTTGCGATCAACCAATTCATGTTCGACAAATACGCCCACCCGGTGCGCTGGTGGGACTGGCGGGAGCAGTCCGCCCGCCTGATGGGCGACCTGGCGGGCAAAGAGGTCCTGGACTTCGGCTGCGGCATGGGCGAGGAGAGCACCTACTTCGCCAAGCTGGGGGCCCGGGTGACCGCTATAGACATCTCGCCCAAGGGGGTGGAGATGACCCAGGAGCGGGCCGCCTACAACGGCCTGGGGGACCGGGTCCAGGCTCTGGTGATGGCGGCGGACCCCACCGAGTTCGAGGATAAAAGCTTCCAGGTGATTCACGGTTTGGGCATCCTGCACCACGTGGGCCTGGAGCCCGGTCTGTTGGAGGTCAAGCGTCTCCTGGCTCCCGGCGGCGTGGGGGTGTTTCTGGAACCCATGGGCAACAGCAGCCTGCTGGAAAAAATCAAATACGACCTGTTGGGCAAAAAGCTGGACCTGGAAGCCACGGACCACGAGCGGCCCATCACCCTGGCTGAACTGGAGCCCCTGAAAAACCAGTTCGACTCCCTGGAAGTCTATCCCTATCACCTGTTTTTCCGGGTGCGGCGCTTTCTGCCCAAGGCGCTGCATCAGACGCTGAGGAAGCTGGACTACTATCTGCTCAAGCTGATCCCTCCCCTGAAACACTTTGCCGGCGCAGTGGTGCTCAAGGTGCGCGCGGCCTGAAAT
>JANQFN010000342.1 GCA_028277825.1 Desulfarculaceae bacterium | reverse complement strand
CGCGCTCGGCGAAGAGCGGCTGCGCTACATGCTGGCGCGGCTTGCGAACTGGCGCAGGATCGGCCGGAGCAATGAGTTCGTTCCCGCCGCGCCGCCGATCGGCCTCGTGAAATCGCTCCTCGCCACCCCCGATCCGGCGCTGCCCGTGCTCGCCGGCATCGTCGCCACCCCGGTGTTCGGTCGCAACGGCTCGTTGCTCACTGAGCCCGGCTATCACGCCGAGGCGAAGCTCCTTTATCACCCCGAGCCGGGCTTTGCGCTTCCGCCCATTCCAGCAAGGCCAACCAAAGAAGACATCGCGCAGGCGAGCGCAAAGGGCTGGCCCAGATGGGAGGTGGACATGAGGGCGCACTCCACATGCCAGCCCGGGCGCACGTTTCCCCAGGGAGATGACCAGTAGATGCCAGCCTTTAGCTCGGCCAGGGTGGAGCGCTTGAAGATGGTGAAGTCATGGGGGTTTTCTTTTTCATAATAGTCATTGTCAATGGTCTTGCCGGTCTGGACCGCGGCCAGGTCCATGTGGGAAAGCTTCCCATATTCCGGGAACTTGGAGATGTTGAAATACACTGAGGAGAGCTTGACATAGGCCAGGTCCTTGGCAATGAGCTCCCGGGCCATATCCAGCATCTCGGGGATATGATCGCTGGCCTTGGGGTGCAGATGGGCCGGGGCCACGGAGAGCACGGCCATGTCCTCGAAAAAGGCCTTTTCATATTTGGCCGTGAAATCATCTATTTTGGCTTCCTCGGCCAGGCACTGGTTAACCGTGCGGTCGTCGCAATCCGCCAGGTTGATGACCAGCTTGACGTCGAACTTGCGGAACTCCAGATAGCGCCGCACCAGGTCGGCGAATACCATGCGCCTACAGAGGCTCAGGTCCGGGTAGCCGTCCAGGCTGGGGCCGCAGGAGTAGACGCTGACATGGCCGGGGCGTACTGGCACCAGGTCGTCATGGGTCTTGGTCAGGGTATTGTGGAATTTAAGCGGTACGGGCACCTTCTCGGAGACAAAGAGCTTGGTGGAGAGATAGCGCTCGCCCGTATCGGGCAGGATGGTGACGACCAGGCCCTGATCCAGGGATGCGGAATAATCCAGGGCCGCGCGCATGGCCGCCCCGGCGCTCATGCCCACAAAGAGGCCTTCCTCCCGGGCCAAACGGCGGGAGGTCTCATAGGCCGAGTCATCATCCACGTTCACGATCTGGTTGGGTTCATATTGGTTATAAATACCAGGGGCATAGGACTCCTTCATATTCTTGAGCCCCTGTATCTTGTGCCCCTGGAAGGGCTCGACCCCGATGACCGCCACCTCGGAACTCAGCTCGCGCATGCGCCGGGTGATGCCCATCAAGGTGCCGGTGGTGCCCATGGTGCAGACTATGGCCGTGACTTTGCCTTCGGTGGCCTCCCAGATCTCGTCGGCAGTGCCGTTTTCATAGTGGGAGCGCCAGTTGTCATCATTATTAAACTGGTCGGCCAGGAAGTACTTGTCCGGCTCCTCCCGGGCCAAACGGTAGGCCTCCTCTATGGCCCCGTCGGTGGAGAGGTGGCCGGGGGTGTTGAGTATTTCGGCCCCATAGGCGCGCAGGATGCGACGGCGCTCCTCGGATGCTGACTCGCTCATGGTAAAGAGCATGCGGTAGCCCTTGATAGCGCAGACCATGGCCAAGCCGATGCCGGTATTGCCCGAGGTCGCGTCCAGGATGATCTTGCTTTTGGTCAGCTCACCCGAGGCCTCGGCCGCCTCAATCATGCGCAGGGCGGGACGGTCCTTTACCGAACCTCCGGGGTTGATGAACTCCAGCTTGGCGTAGAGCTCTACGCCGGAGTTTTGATTCAGCCGGTTGATGCGCACCAGGGGGGTATTGCCCACCAGCTCCAGGATGTTATTAACTTTGCGGGGGCCCATATAAATCCTCTGCGACTTGGTGGGATAAGAATACTCAAGCCTACCAGCGGTGTAAAGCCTGCTTAGGCGGCATCTTGGCCAAGATTTTAACTTTTTATTCCCCCACAGCGCTTGGCGCAGGTTTTTTTACGAATCAGCAGCCCAAAACGCTCCTTCTAACCTAGGGCTACATCCGTGTTTGCGGCTGGTTTCTTTCTGGCGGTCCTTGGCCCATAGCTGGCAATTTTTTGGATTTAACTATTATTATTATTTTTTTAGCGTAAATTAAATGGATGTTTCCCTTTGGTCCACCTGGAGGGACCACGGCTATCCTTGAAATGGCTTTTTGCTTCATTTTTGAGCTTATTTTTTTGTTTGTTCTAGGACTAATCTGAGGCAGTAAGAATTTTTCAGGAACTTTGAGCAAGTACGCTTAGCGGGATTTATTGTCAACGATCATATATTTGTCATATATCTCGGCCTGGCGGGCCAAGTTGCACCCCCTAATTGAGCATTTTTTAGCCAATTTGCTGAAAACCACCCTGGTTTATAACCTGACCCAATGCTGCTGGTGCTGATTAGGGGACTATTGCCATTATTCCCCCCCAAAATCCATTTATTGGCCCCGCCTTAAATCCAATTCTCTTATAGGTCGAATATGGAATTAAAATGAATTTGACTGTTATTATTATATTTAATAGCTTATCAAGCTCACAAGCTCAATTTCATCGCTATAGATTGGTAAACAAAAGGCAGAAAATGATCTCAGGTACGGACGCTTTCAGAAAATCCTTTGGGGTGATTGCAGGGACGCCTCGCAGTTGGATGCTTACCAGGGGTTACTTGTTTGGCTCCTTCATAGGACTTCTGGTCCGCGGCTTGGCCTGTCGGACGCT
>JANQFN010000333.1 GCA_028277825.1 Desulfarculaceae bacterium | reverse complement strand
GGCGTCGCATTCGCTCTGCAGACGTTGCAAGTCTTCGCGTCCCACCATTTTAAGGCCCAGCTCCTGGGCCACCTGCTGGGCTATTTCATCACCTAAACTACCCACTTGACGGGAGATCGTAACTATTGCCATGCGGTTAACTTCCTCCTGGTTTGGCCCCGTTTTGAGGCCTGGCGCACCATATCATAAAATAGTCCCAACCCAAGCAGAAGATTGCCCTGCCCCGGCCGGCCCAACCAATGTTACTATGGCCCAACGAACAGGGACAATAAGGTTTTGGAGCCGCCAGGGCCCACAGGGTTTTTTTGGCACCCGGCCTCAAATGTGCTAGTTTGCCATTATCGATGTGGAGGCTTTCCCGGCGGGAGGCCCCCGTTTTTACCATTACGATAATTACTGATATTCCAGGCTCACACACCAGGAGGACGATATCATGGCGGACGCGGAAGGCATGTTGGATGCGAGGGACCCGGCCCAGATGGGCGCGACCCAGGGACCAACGCGCGCCAAGGCCATCAAGGGCTGCGACAATCTGGACTGGGGCATGCGCAACCGCCTGTCCCGGCTCATCGGGCCCGACGGCCGCTGCCAGTTTTTGCCCATAGACCACGGCTATTTCCAGGGACCCACCCGCTGCCTGGAGCGCCCCGGCGATACCATCGCCGAGCTGTTGCCCTATGCCGACGGGTTGTTCGTGACCCGGGGCGTGCTGCGCGCGGCGGTGGACCCGGACCTGGACACACCGGTGATCCTCCGGGTCTCCGGCGGCACCAGCGTGGTGGGCGAGGACTTGGCCAACGAGATACTCACGGTCTCGGTGGAAGACATGCTGCGGCTCAACGTGGCCGCGGTGGGGGTCAGCGTGTTCATCGGCACGCCTTATGAAAAACAGACCCTGGACAACCTGGCCCAGTTGGTGGATATGTGCGAGGACTACGGCATCCCGGTGATGGCAGTGACCGCGGTGGGCAAGGAGCTGGAAAAGCGCACCGGCCGCTATCTGGCCTTGTGCTGCCGCATCTGCGCCGAGCTGGGGGCCAAGGTGGTCAAGACCTATTACGCGGCCGATGATTTCGATAAGGTCACCAACGGCTGTCCGGTGCCGGTGGTGATGGCCGGCGGACCCAAGTGCGAAACCGAGTTGGAGGTGTTCGAGTTCGTGCACGACGGCCTGGATAAGGGCGCCATCGGCGTGAACCTGGGCCGCAACGTGTGGCAGAGCCCACACCCAACGCCCATGATGCACGCCCTCAACGAAGTGATTCACGGCGGCTTGACCCCCAAACAGGCCATGGAGTTGTACCAACAGGAGTGTAACGCCTAGCCCGGATATTTCACGAAGGTTGGTCGGCACTGACGAGTTGACTACCATTTATCGGTGCTTTATGAAAAAAGTATCTATGATATCGAGTCACAGTATGTATCCGGGCCCGGCACAGCCAGCCGCCGGCAGACACGGCGTCTGGCAAGCGCGGGCCGCAGGCGTAGCTAAAGCTACGTCGAGGCTCAAGCGCAGCCAGCAACAAAGTATGTCGCTGGCTGGCGCAGACGGACGCCCGGCCTTCGTGAACTGTCCGGGCTAGAGCGAGGCGCCCTCATGCAAGTTTGCATGTACTACAGCAACGACGACGTGCGGCTGGAGGAGATGGAGGTCCCCCGGCCCGGGCCGGGCGAGCTTTTACTCAAGGTCAAAGCCAGCGGCATCTGCGGCAGCGATGTCATGGAATGGTACCGGCGGGACAAGGTGCCCCTGGTCCTGGGCCATGAGGTGGCCGGCGAGGTGGTCAAACTGGGCAAAGGCACAGGCCGCTTTGAAGTGGGCGACCGCCTGGCGGTCACCCATCACGTGCCCTGCAACACCTGTCACTATTGCCTCAAGGGCAGCCACACCATGTGCGAGACCCTTTTAAAAGGCACCCACTTCGAACCGGGTGGCTTTGCCGAATACATTCGGGTGCCGGCCATAAACGTGGAACGGGGCTGCTTCAAGGTGCCCGAGCACCTCTCCTTTGCCGAGGCCTCATTCATGGAGCCGCTGGCCTGCGTGCTCCGGGGCCAGCGCCGGGCGGGCATCCACCCCGGCCAGACCGTGTTGGTCTTGGGCAGCGGCATCTCCGGACTAATGCACATCGCCCTGGCCAGGAGCCTGGGCGCGGGCAAGATCATCGCCGCCGACACCATCGCCTACCGCTTGGACAAGGCCCTTGAGATGAGGGCCCACCACGCCTGGCAGGCTGAGGGGTGGCTGCCGGAAAAAGTGCGCGAAGTGAACGGAGGCTATTTGGCCGACCTGGTGATCCTTTGCTTCGAGGGCTTCATTCCCCTGGCGCTGAATACCGTGGAGCGGGGCGGCACCATTCTCATGTTCTCCGGCGCGGCCGAGGACGCCTGCATGCCCGGGCTGTTGAATGACATCTTCTGGCGCACCGAGGTGACCGTGACCAGCACCTACGCCGGCGCGCCACAGGACTGCGACCAGGCGCTCAAGCTCATCGCCGCCGGCTCGGTGCCGGTGGAACGCCTGATCACCCACCGCCTGGGCCTGGAGCAAGCCCAGGAGGGATTTAGCGCGGTGTGTTCACCCATGGAGCACGAATGCGTCAAGGTTATACTGGAACCACATAACGATTGATCTATATCTGAACGCCTAGCCCGGATATTTCACGAAGGTTGGACGGCATTGGCGATGCGGGTAGCATTTATCGGTGTGTTATGAAAAAAACATCTACGCTATCAGTGTACAGTTTGTACCCAAGCCCGGCACAGCCAGCGCTTGGCTGGCGCAGCCGGACGACCGGCCTTCGTGAAATATCCGGGCTAGCGACCCCAGCCCAGGAAAGGAGGGGCGTATGTCCGATAGTTACGCCAGTGATTTTGCCAAAGCCTTGCAGGTGGGGCGTCCCCCCAACGTGCGTAAGCTCTTCCCCAACTCCCAGGCCCTGATCGTCAGCGGCAAGGTGATCGACCGGGCCCTGTTAGCCAAAGGCCGGGCCATGACCATCGCGGCCAACGGACGCAACCAGTTCGTGATCAGAGGCGCCCTGGCCGCGGCCCAGAAAGCCAAGGCGGCCATCATCCTGGAGATCGCCAAGAGCGAGGGGGGCAGCGGAGCCTACTGCGCCACCAACTTCTGGAACCTGGCCGCCCAGACCGACATGCTCATGAACCAGATGGGCATCACCATACCGGTGGCCATCCACGCCGATCACTACGGCATCAAGGGCCCGGACGACGTGGCCGCAGCCAAGATCGAGATCCCCTCCCTGTTCGAGGCCGGGGTCACCTCCATCGCCATCGACGCCTCCCACCTGCCCGACGATCAAAACCTCCTGACCAGCCTGGAGCTGGCCGAGTTCGTGCCCCGCTGGGCCGGCCTGGAGACCGAGGTGGGCGAGATCAAGGGCAAGCAGGGGCTGTCCACCGTGGAGGAGGCCCGGTTCCTGATCCGGGGCCTCAACGCCCACAGCGTCTTCCCGGACTGGATCGCCCTGAACAACGGTACCGCCCACGGCATCCAGACCGTGGAGCACGGCATCCAGGTGGGGCTCACCGCCGAGATCCACAAGGCCCTGGAGATCTACCAGGTGTCCGGCGCCCAACACGGCACCAGCGGCAACAACTCCGAGCGCCTGAAACGCATCGCCAGCCAGACCCGCACCACCAAGGCCAACGTGGCCACCGCCCTGCAAATGATCTCCTGGGGAGTGAAGGTGGATGATTACGGCAACGCCGAGTTGGACGCTGAGGGCGAGTTCATCAAGCTGGACGACGCCGGGGTGACCGAAGCGATGTGGCAGCAGATGAAAGCCCATGCCGCCCAAGAGGGCTGGCAGGGCGGCAACTACAAAAAGCTCAACCTGCCTTTCGAGAACCGGCTGTTGGGCCTGCCCGCCTCGGTGCGCCTGCGCATGGCCCAAGCGGTGGAAGACTTTGTCTACGACCTTTTGACCAACGTGTTCAACGCGGCAGACACCGCACCCCTGGCCCTGGAGGCCATCCTGGCGGCGGGCAACTACGACATCGGGTTCAAGGCCTCGCGCATGGAGGACCCGGCGGAGTGGACCCCGGAGAAAATTCGGGAAAAGGCTGCCCTCATAGAAAGCGACAAGGGACCGGAGGGCGATTTCGAAGATTAGGCGGTCGGGATGCGCCCATGCCGGCTTGACAGGTTCTAAGACCGGGGCGATAATAGCAATCCGGTCTGAATGGGCCCATAGCTCAGTTGGTTAGAGCATCCGGCTCATAACCGGATGGCCCCTGGTTCGAGTCCAGGTGGGCCCACCACAATTGCTTGGAGAACGCTTTATGGGAGTGTGTTTTGCCTTGCGACCGCCTGGAGCGGCGCTGAAACACACTCCAAGCTAAGCTTCTTGCGGGCGCCCCTTGCGGGGGTGCCCGCTTCTTTGGTGCCATGACGCAAAGCCACCAGAAAGCCCGCGTTAGCGACCTGATACAGGTTATGGAGGACTGGGCTCCGGCCTGGACCGCCGAACCCTGGGACAAGGTGGGACTCATGCTGGGCGACCCGGGGGCTCCGGCAGCCAAGGTCCGGACGGCCTTGGAGCTGGGGCCCAGGCTCCTGGACGACGCCTTGAACCAAGGCGTGCAAATGCTTCTCTTGCACCACCCCCCCCTGTTCCAACCCCTGGAGACAATTCGCACTGACAACCCGGCCATTGCCCGTCTGCTCCAGGCGGCGGCCGGCGGCCTGGCCCTGTTTGCGGCCCACACCAACTTGGACGCCGCACCCGGAGGGGTGAACGACGCCCTGGCCGCACGCCTGGGCCTGATTGAATGCAAACCCCTGGCGCCGGCCGGCTCGGAGGGACAGGCCAAGCTGGTGGTGTTCACTCCACCCGAGGCCATGGACCAGGTGAGCCGCGCCCTGTTCAATGGCGGGGCCGGGCGCATCGGCGATTACCAGGAATGCTCCTATGCCAGCAACGGGGTGGGCTCTTTTATGGCGCCGGAGGAAGGCAGGCCCTACATCGGCCGGCCCGGGGAAAGGGAGCGGGTGGAAGAGCTGCGCCTGGAAGTGATCGTGCCGCGGGCGCAGGCTGCGAGCGTCATGGCGGCGGCGGCCTCGGCCCACCCCTACGAGGAGCCGGCCATGGATCTCTATCCGCTGCAGCAGCCGCCGGCCGGCTTCGGCCTGGGCCGGGTGGGCAACCTGTCCCAACCCGAGAAGGGCTCCGAGTTCGCGGCCCGGGCCGCGGCTGAACTGAGCGCCGGCTGGGCTCATGTGGGCGGGGCCCTGCCCGACACCGTCGAGCGGGTGGCGGTGGTGGGCGGCTCCGGCGGGGACCTCTTGCCCCAGGCGGCCCGTGCCGGCGCCCAGGTGCTGGTCACCGGCGAGGCCCGCCACCACACGGCCGCCCAGGCCGCCGACCTGGGAATGGGCCTGATCTGCCTGGGCCACTACCAAACCGAACAAGTGATTGTTGAACCCTGGGCCCGACGCCTGAGCGCTGCCTTGGAGTCCCGGGGCCTCATATGCGACGTGACACCCTGGAGCGGCCGGGACGATCCCTGGCGGCCCCTGCCCTAACGGAGGTACTTACCTTGCTCGATCAGCTTCGCCTTTTGGTCAAACTGCAGACCTTGGACAAAACCCTGTTCGACCTGTCCCAGGACAAGGAGACCATCCCCGGCCGTTTGGCCGACCTCAACCGGGCCGAGGAGACCCTCAAGGCCAGCTTGGACCAGAACCAGGCGCAACTGGACGAGGTGCTGGCCAGCCGCAAGACTCTGGATGAGGCTGGCGACAGCATCCGCTCCCGCCTGCGCAAGACCGAAAACCGGCTCATGGGGGCCAAGACCACCCGCGAATACCAGGCGGCCAATGCGGAGATCGACGACAACAAGGACATGCTCAAGGACAACGAGGACCAGCTTCTGGAGGTGATGGAGCGCCAGGAGGGGCTGGAAAAGGTGGTGGCCGAGTTGTCTGAAAAATTCGGGCAAGTCAGCGGCGCTTCCAAAGAAGAACGCGAGGCCCTGGAAAAGCGCTATCACGACACCGAAGCCGAGATCAACCGCCTGGAAGCCAAGCGCAACCAGATCGTGGGTCAGGTGGAGGCCTCTCTGCTCCGGGAATACGACTTCATCCGCCAGCGCCGCGAGGGCATCGCCCTCTCACCGGTCAGCCAGGGCACCTGCAGCATCTGCCACATGGGCATCCCCCCCCAGCAGTACAACGAATTGCAGCGCATGGACAAGATCATGCACTGTCCCTCCTGCCGCCGGCTGATCTATTGGGCTGACGCCGAAGAGTTCGCGGACATCAAGTGAGCGCCAAGGCGGGATTGCATCTGACCATATTCGCCGACGGCGGCTCCCGGGGAAACCCCGGCCCGGCCGGCGCGGGCGCGGTGCTCTATGATGGCGACGGCCAGGAGGTGGCCGCCCTGTCCAAGTATCTGGGCAAGGCCACCAACAACGTGGCCGAGTACCAGGCCCTGATCCTGGGGCTGAAGCGGGCCCGTGATTTGGGTGCGGCCCAGGTGACCATCAAGATGGACAGCGAGTTGGTGGTGCGCCAGATACAGGGGCGCTACAAGGTCAAGGCCCCGGGGCTGAAACCCCTGTACGCCAAGGCCATGCGCCTGCTGCGAGGGTTCGAGAAAATGACCATCTCGCACATACCCCGGGGCGAAAACCGCCGGGCCGATGAGTTGGCCAATAAGGCCATGGACCGGGGATAAGCATATATAAAAAAATACTGGAGTAGTGGCCTCAACTGCAACGCTTCTTGAGTGCCCGGAGGGGCGCGTCCCCAATTTTTGAGTGGCGAAACTGGCTTTTACTTCTAGCCAGCTTTCGTGTTAAAGTGCATGACCCCTCTGGCTACTTAGCTGCCAAATCCACAACATAGATTTTTGCCTGCCAAGCATTTTTCCCTAGAGAAAGGGGTTTCTATGCGCCCACTTCTTTGGTTTGTGGTCGCGTTTTGCGCTTGGATGACAGGCTGCGTGGCTCCCCAGCAAGTGATGGTTCATCCTGATTCCAAACAAACCGTTGATTGTTCCACTGCCGGCTGGGGCTGGCTGGGGGCACCCATGGCTCTGATCATGCACGAGCAATGTATAGAGCGTTATCAAAAAATGGGATTTATCACCGTGGAAGATTATCAGGCGAGCTCAACATCTCCTCGTGATTATTCCACCCCAACACAAGCCGGGAAAATAATCGTTACATCGGAGCCTACAGGTGCCAGCATTCTTGCAGGGCCCAGTCCTGGGAACGTAGGAATTTTTCTTGGCTACGCTCCACTGGAACTAAGGCATACAAAGGGTGGTCGACTATGGGGTGCGGAGTGTTATCAGGCGAAATTTAACCATGATGAGCCTTCGCACGTTGTATGTAGACCACAAGAATATGGTGATCGCGTCATACATTTCGTCTATCAAAAAACAGGTGTAAAAGCCTCAGACGAAGAATGAAACCCTATAAGGCAATAGCAAAACAAGGGGAAACCCAATGTGCAAAAATCGATTCTTACTCATCGTGTTGCTTACTTTGCTTGCGGCTATGTTTTCTTGCGGTGGGGCAGGCGGAGGTGATGATAGCAGCTCCAATGCAGAACTGCAAAATACACAGTGGTCAGTTTACTCAAGAAATGGGAGGTATGCGGTAAGAGGACAGTTTACAAATACAGGATCTGCAACTGGCTGGTACGTCAATATAGAAGCCAGGCTTTATAACTCTAGCGGAAACTACCTGGGCCGTGCTTGGGGCTACGTAAACGGGCGCACCAGGACAAATCCATTTGGATTTAGTGATACCTCCACGATTGCTCCTGGAGAAACCGCCTCGTTTGATATTTTCTCTTTGGTTTCCTTGTCACAGGTGGCGCGAGTAGTGCGCATAGTTGATTGGAGTGAATGGCCGGCAGGGCTCAAGAAAGATTACGACAAAGAATTCCGCCAACGGGAGATCAAGCGTTCAAAAGAATTCTAAGCTGAAATGCTGCTGCCCTTTGCCGGTATGACCATCATGCATTTAGGTGCGGCGAAAACCGCCGGGCCGATGAGCTGGCCAACCGGGCCGTGGACCGGGGATAGAGACTACTTCCACTGATCATAATTAAGGCGGCTGGGGAACAGACCCCAGCCGCCTTTTTCATGGTACAAGCTGCTTGGTCCTTGTTGGTCAAGGATTTTTAGACTTCATTCCAAACAGGAAACGCAGTACACGCAACCGTCTGATTAAGACCTCGTAAATGGCCATTATAATTACAAAAGAAGCACTTGCAATAATACAAAACTTGGTGATGACGCCAATATCCCGCTGGATGACATAAAAGCCAACCACGTAGATCACCGAATGGTGGAGTATGTAGAATGGCAGAACCGCCTCGTTGCCATAGGCAAGAAATTTGTTGCTGAAATTGAGCACTCGGGAGCCAGTGCCCAACAAACCCACAATCCAGCACCAGGCAATCAACCCCCTGAAGGCCAGAACCGCTATCCAGCCCGCATGATTCAGGGGCAATGGCGCGCCGTTTTGAGACAAGTCATGCCTGGTTATAGCGGATAGGTTCAAGTGAAGGCCAAAATGGGAATCCACATGCAGCGCTGTCAAAACCACGGCTGCAATCAGATAGGCCGGGCCGTATTTGCTTATGCCCTGCTTTATCCGCTCATTGCAAAAAATCATGTATCCATAGCAAAAGAACAACAAATAGGACAAAAGGTCCCAGCCGCCCATGATCCGCATGAATCCCAAGCCAATGGCCTCAAAAATAGTTGAGGCCAGGGAGATGGGTATAAAGAGTAAGAACAGAGCCCAGGGTCTTGCAAAATAAACCGCCAGCTTTGCCAGGAAGCTGGTGTTTCGTTTTTCGGAACGGACAAATAAGGGAAGCAGTATAAGCGAATAGATGAAAAGGAATTCCAGATACCACAGATGGGTTCCATGTCCCACGGCTGCGAAATTGCCGCCCGCGCCGTACATGCCCTTGAAAAAATTCGGATACCACAGGAAAAAGTTGGTGACCGCCTGACCCTGGAACAGTCGTTCGATATAGACATAGACCGGATTGATCAAGAACGTGCCCACCAAGATAAGCGGTATGACGAGGCGTTTTGTTCTGGATTTGACAAATAACCCCGCCTTGCCCGGCTTGACCGCGAAAAACACCGAAGCGCCGGAGATCACGAAAAACAACGGCATTACCCAAAGAAGAATCCATTCTCTCAGCGCCGACAAAAGCGGGCTGCGCACCTCGTTGAATACTACCGTGGTGTGGTAATCGAATATCTTGCCACAATGGAGCAAGAGCACCGCGAGGGTGGC
>JANQFN010000319.1 GCA_028277825.1 Desulfarculaceae bacterium | reverse complement strand
TGGAGCGCAGCCGGCAACACCGCCAGCGCTTGGCTGGCGCAGCCGGACGACCGGCCTTCGTGAAATATCCGGGTTAGGGTGGCCGGACAGAATTCCTAGTCTTGCGGTAGCCTCCCCTCCTCATCCCACCCCCGGGCCCGGTAGTACTCATCGAGCATGATCTCCATCTCGGTCTCGGAGATGATGCCCCCGGTCTCGGGCAGCACCTCGGAGGTGAAGCGCTTGGGCAGGCGGTCGTCATCCTTGGTCAGGCCTTCGCGCAGGTTGAAGCGCCGCACGTTGTCCAGCACCTCCTTGGCCAGCTGCTGCATCTGCTCGATGCCCAGGTCCAGGCCGGTCACCCCTTTGATGATCTGCTGCAACTGCTCCCACTGGTACAAGTCACGGTAGAAGCGGCAGAGGATCAGGGTGTCGAAGAAGGTGATGCGGTCCTCCCACTCCACGAAGATGGCCGCCTTGCCCTCGATCTGGTCGGACTCCACCATGCCGGCCAGCTCCGGCTTATAAAAGGTGGCCCGCATGTGGCAGGCTCCCCGTGGCGAGGTGCCGTAAGCCAGGCCCATGCCCTTGAGGATGCGCGGGTCATAGCCGGCTGGCTCCAGGCCCTTGACGTGGATCGCTTCATCGGCCATGTCCAGGTCCAGGGAGGCCTGCTTGATGCCCTGGGCCAGGATGTCGCCCAGGCCCATGCGCTGGGCTATCTCGTCCAAAAGGGCCGCTATCTGGTCCACCTGGCCGTAGTCGATGTCATATTCGGCCTTGCCCTGCTTCACCGCCTCGATGGCCAGGGCCACCAGGTTGCCCGCGGTGATGGTGTCCATGCCCAGGCGGTCGCAGATGTCATTGAGATAGGCAATCTCCTCGATGGAGTCCACCTCGCACAGACCACCAAAGGCGTAGATGGTCTCATACTCCGGGCCCTCGATCTTCAGGCCGGCGTGCCGGCCCTCTTTCACGGTGCTTAATCTTCCGCAGGCGATGAAGCACTTCTTACAGGCGTGCGGGGTCACCTCGCAGCGTTCGTGCAGGGCGCCGGCGTTGATCTCCTCCACGTGCTCCACGGTGCCCTGGTGCCAGTAGCGGGCCGGAAAAGAGCCCACGTGGCTCATCACGTCCACCATCATGGGGGTGCCCATGCTGTTGTAGGCCTTGACCCCGGCGTCCTCCTTGCCGATGGCCGCCTGCTCCTTGACGAAGCCCTTGACCAGCTCGGGATCAGCCAGCTCCCGTTTCTCATTGCCCCAGAAGGCGATGCCTTTGATGCGCTTCCTGCCCATGACCGCGCCCACCCCGGTGCGGCCGGCTGAGCGCCAGTACTCGTTTTCGATCACCGCGAAGGTCACCTGGGTCTCACCGGCCGGGCCGATCACCAGGGCCGCCGCCCGCTTGGCCTGGGGGCGGTTGTCCTTGATCCAGCCCTTGATGGCGTCTTCGGTCTCATAGGTACCTGTGCCCCACAGCCCCGAAGCGTCGTGAAACTCCACCCCCTCGGGGCTGATCTCGATCCACACCGGCTGGTCGGAAACCCCGTTGATCATCACCGCATCATACCCCGCCCCGGAGATGGGTTCGGCCGCGCTGCCCCCGGAGTAGGACTCGGCGAACAGACCGGTCTGGGGGGATTTGCTGAAAATGCCGTGGCGGCAGCCGCCCCACACCGGGGTGCCGCTCAAGGGGCCGCCGGCGATGATCAGGCGGTTTTCCGGGTCGAACGGGTCCACCCCGGGAGGATTGTTTTCCAACAACAGATGCACCGCCAGGCCACGGCCGCCAAGGGTGCGGCTCAAAAGCTCGTCGGAAAGTTCGGAGACCTCAAAAGACTGGCCCCCGGCGTCAATGGACAACAGCTTGTTATAGAAGCCGTGCATGGACAGCCTCCTTCAAGGTAAGAAGTTAAAAGGACACTTAAAATTATAGCAGCCGGGACCGGTCCGGAGTTAGCCGCTTCAGGCCGCCTCGCCGGCGCCCAGAAACTCCAGCACCGCCCGGTTGAACTTATCCGGCATTTCGATCAGAAAGCAGTGCCGCCCACGGGGAAACTCCAGCAGCCGGGCCTGGGGCATCAGTTCCAGGAGTATGCGCGAGTTGCCCGGCGGCACCAGGGGATCGTCGCTGCCGGTCATGATCAACACCGGCACTGTAATGCCCGAAGCGCGGTCGCTGGTGTCGTGGCGCAGGCAGGCGTCGTATTGCAGCAGAAAGTCTTTGTCGGGCTGGGGGTTCAATAGTGACACCTGGATGAACTCAGCCACCTCTTCGGGATGTTCCCCAATAAAGCCGGGCGAGAAATAGATGTCCATGTTTTTGTGCAGCACCTGCTCCGGGGTGAGGCCCACGGTGTCGGCGAATTCCTTTTGACGCTCCGGGTCCATGAGCACCGCGCTGTCGCCGCCGGCGCCGGTGCTTACCAGAATCAGGCGCCGCACCTTCTGGGGATGACCCAGGGCCAGTTCCTGGGCGATGTAGCCCCCCATGGAATAGCCCAAGACGTCAGCCGCAGCGATGCCCAAATGATCCATCAGCCCGGCGGCGTCGGCGGCCATCAGGCCGATGGAATATTCCATCTCCGGCTTGTCCGAGCGGCCCGAACCCCGGTTGTCGAACACAGTCACCTGAAAGTGTTTGCTGAAATCCGGCAGCTGTTTCCACCACCAGTCTGCATTGCGCCTCAGCCCCATGATCATGACCAGCGGCGGACCCTCGCCGTGTTGCTCGTAGTAAAGCTCCACTCCGTTGATATGGGCCGTGGGCATGGGCGTCTCCCTATAAAACCTCGCGGTAGATGGCCTCGGCGTCGGCCCGGGTCAGCGGGCGGGGGTTGTTGGCCAAAAGCCGCTCCACCTTCATCACCCCTTCGGCCAGCATGGGGATATCGGCCTCTTTCACCCCGAACTGGCCCAGGCTGGTGGGCACCTCCAGGTCCTTAGCCAAGGCCAGGATGGCCTGCACCGACTCCTGGGCCGCCTCGCGGGTATTGAGCCCTTCAACGCTTTGGCCCAGGAAACCGGCGATGGCCGCAAAGCGCTCCAGGCAGCCTTCCAGGTTGAAGTGCATCACCGGCGGCAGCATCAGGGTGTTGGCCACCCCGTGGGGGATGTGGTACTCCGCGCCGATGGGATAGGCGAAGGCATGCACCGCGGTGACCCCGGCGTTGGCAAAGGCCATGCCGGCCAGCATGCTGCCCTCCAGCATGTCAGCCCGGGCCGCCAGGTCCGAGCCTTGCGTATAGGCGGTGCGCAGGCTGCCGCTGATCAGCTCCATGGCCCGGGCGGCCAAGAGATCGGTGAAGTCGGTGGCATTGTTGGAGGTGTAGGCCTCCAGGGCGTGGATCAGGGCGTCCATGCCGGAGGCGGCGGTAATCGCCGGGGGCAGCCCCAGGGTCAGCTCCGGGTCCAGCAGGGCCACCCGGGGGAACAGGTGCGGGCTGACCACGCCGATTTTGAGCTTTTCGTCGGTGTCGGAGAGTATGGCTATGGGGGTGACTTCGCTGCCGGTGCCGGCGGTGGTGGGGGCGATTATGGTGGGCACCCCCGGAGCGGGCACCAGGTCGATGCCGTAGTAGTCGCTGATGGACCCCGGGTTGGTCAGCATGATCGCCGCGGTCTTGGCGATGTCCAGGGGGCTGCCCCCGCCCAGGCCCAGAACCACGTCGGGCATTTCCTCTGCAGCGAAATCAGCGCAGGCGGCCACGATCTCGAAACGGGGGTCTGCCTCCACCTCGCTGAACACCCGCCAGCTCAGGCCGGCTTCTTTAAGTGATTCCTCCAGCGGAGCCAATAGGCCGGCGGCGATAATGCCCGGATCGGTCACCACCAACACCTTGCCCGCGCCCAGGGTCTTGGCCTCGGCGCCCGCGCCGGCCAAGGAGCCGGCGCCCATGACGATGCGGGGGGTGGTGCGGAAAACGCTAATGCGGCCAGCCATGTCACATGCTCCCCTGTTTCTATAAGATACCTGGCGCCTTCCTCAGCGCCCGATGATGGTGCAAAGCTTGTCGTCGCCGGCGATCTCGCCCGGCGGGCCGGCAAACAGTATCTCGCCGCGCTCCACCACATAGGCCCGTTCCACCACCAGGGAGGCGTTGCCCAGGTTGGACTCGGCCAGGATGATGGAGATGCCCAGGTCGCGGATGCGGCGCATGGCCTCCATGAAGGCCTTGACCACCAGGGGGGCCAGCCCCTCGAAGGATTCATCCAGCAGCAAGAGGCTGGGGCTGAGCGCCAGGGCCCGGGTGACCGAGACCATCTTCTTCTCACCGCCCGACAGGTTGGCCCCTTTTCGCTCCCAGAGCTGTTCCAGCTTGGGGAACAACTCGAAGCCCTGAGAGATCTCGAAACCGCCGCCGCCAGCGCTCCTTTCGCTCACCCATAGCCCCAAGTTGACGTTCTCCTCCACGGTCAACTCGGGGAAGACCCGGGCGTCCTCGGGCGAGTAGGCCAGCCCGTCCAACACCCGCTGGCGGGTGCTGACCTTCATGATGTCCTGGTCTTTGAAGCTGATGGAGCCGTTTTGGGGGCGGTAGAGCCCCATGATGCTCTTTAGAATAGAGCTTTTGCCGGCGCCGTTGCGGCCCAACAGGCCCACGATCTCGCCGGGCTCCACTTGCAAAGAGACCGAGCGCAGGATCTGGGTCTTGCCCACAAAGAAGTCTATGCCCTTAACATCTAACAGCATCGTCACTCTTGACTCCAAACAGGGTTTCCTGCACCGCTTCGCTTTCCATCACCTCTACGGGCACCCCGTCGGCCAGGATCTCGCCCTCGGCCAGGACCATCACCCGCTGGGCGTAGTCGCTGACGATGTCCATGTCGTGCTCGATGATCATGGTGGCCGTGCCCCGGGCCTGGATGGCGTTGATGATGGTGTCCATCACCTTGAACTTCTCGGCGGTGGCCACCCCACTGGTGGGCTCGTCCAATAGCAGAAAGTCCGGCTTGAGGGCAAAGGCCATGGCGGTGTCCAGGATCTTCTTGTCGCCCTCGGACAGCCCCTCGCCCAGCTCGTCCTTGAACTGGGCCAGGTTGAACACCTCCAGGATCTCCAGGGCCTGCTCGGTGGCCTCTTTGTAGGCCGCCGCCGGCTTGAAGAAGCGGCCCAGCTTGCCCTGCACGCTGAACAGGCAGTTGCGCACGTTGTCCAAGACGCTCAGCTCCTCGAAGAGCTGGGTGAGCTGGAAGTTGCGCGCAATACCCGCCTTGATGCGCTGGTAGGGCGGCGAGGTGGAGATGTCCTTTCCCGCCAGGAGCACCTGGCCCTCGTCGGGGAAGAGGTGGCCGCTGATCAGGTTGACCATGGTGGTCTTGCCCGCCCCGTTGGGACCCAGCATGGCCACCACCTCGTTCTGGTTGATGTCAAAGCTCACGCCCCGGATCACCATGAACTTGCCAAAGGACTTTATGACGTCTTTGACTTCAAGCATGCTTCACCTCGGCACCGGCTTTGGCGCGCCCCTTGGGTTTGAAGCGCTCGATGAGGTCATACAGCCCGCCGGTCACCCCTCCGGGCAACAGGAGCACCAGGATGACCAGGGTGGCCCCGATGATCAGCATCCAGTATTCAGTGGCCGCCACCGCGTACAGCCTGAGATAGGTGAACAGCATGGCGCCCACGATGGGCCCTTCGAAGATCATGAAGCCGCCCAAGAGCACCATGTAGACCACCTCGCCGGAGAACACCCAGTTGCATATCTCGGGGGTGATGTGCCCGCTGACGAAGCACCAGACCCCGCCGGAGAGGCCGGAGAAGGTGCCGGCGATGACAAAAGCGTACCAGCGGAAGCGGCGCACCCGGACGCCGATCATCTCGGCGCGCAGCTCGTTGTCCCGGGTGGCCTGCAGGGCCTTGCCAAAGGGCGAGTTGACTATGGCCAGCATGATCAGGGTGGAAGCGGAAAAGATGCCCAACAGAATGTAGTAGTAGGGCCCGGTCAAAAACTGGAAACGGCGCATGCCCTCAAACTCGTGCCCGAAGAAGGTGGGGATGGGAATGCGTATGCCGTCGGAGCCGCCGGTGATGTGATAGGCTTTTTCCAATACCGCGAACAGCAGCATGGAAAGGGCCAGGGTGAGGATCGAGAAAAAGATGCGCGTGTGGCGCACGCAGACGAAGCCGAACAGGGCCGAGACCGCCGCCGAGACCAGGATGGAGGCCAATATGGCAGTCTCGAAGGTATAGTACTCGGGCCAGTACATGTTGAGCATGCCCACCGCGTAGGCCCCGGCGGCAAAATAGGCGCCGATGCCGAAGGAGAGCACCCCGGTGTAGCGGAGCAGCAGATTGAGCCCCAGGGCCATGATGGCCAGGCTCAGCCCGGTCTCCACCAGGGACAGGTGGTAGGCGTTGATCATTTTGGGCAGCAGCAAAAGCACGATAAATATACCGGCGTAGACGGCGGCCCGGGGGGTGAACAGGAAGTTCTTCATACCAGGCTCCTCCTACTTCTGCCCAAAAAGGCCTTCGGGTTTGATGATCAAAATGATGACCGCTATCAAAAACAACAGCGGCATCTCCAACTCGGCAAAGTAGGCCACGGTGAACGAACGGGTGAGCCCCACGATCAAGGAACCCAGGAAGGCTCCTTTGAGGCTGCCCAGGCCGCCGATCACCACTACGATGAAGGCCATGATCAACACGTCCATGCCCATGCCCAACACCGCCGGGGTGGTGGGCACCACCAGGGCCCCGGCCAGGCCGGCGAAGGACGCCCCCAGGACAAAGGCCACGATAGTCAGCGCCCGCATGGGGATGCCCATGGCCTGGGCCATGTCCCGGTCCATCTCGATGGCGCGAAGCATGATGCCCAAGCGGGTCTTGACCATCAGCCACCAGATGAACAGGCCGGCCGCCACCGCCACCAGCATCACGAACAAAAAATACAGGGGGTAGGTGGAGCCCATGATCTGCACCGAGCCCATGGCGTCGAAGGGGGCCGAGGCGTAGCGGCTCTCGCCGCCGAAGATCAACTTGATGCCGTCTTCCAACAGCATCAGGATGCCGAAGGTCATCAAGAGCTGATACTCCAGGGGCCGCCGGTACATGGGCTTTAAAAGGGTGGTCTCCATGGCAAAGCCCACCGCGGCGGTGGCCAGCATGGCACAGCCCCCCGCGGCCAGGATCATCAGCGGCGCCGCCGAGCCGGCGCTCAGGCCGATGACGAAAGCGGCGATGAAGCCGCCCACGGCGTAAAGCGAGCCGTGGGCCAGGTTCAAGATCCCCATGACCCCCAGGATGATGCTAAGCCCCAGGGAGGTGAGGAACAAAAAGGCCGCAAAATATAGCCCGTTGAGGGCGTAGATCAGGCCCATAATGAAAAGGTTCTCCTTAGGCGGCCAGACCGGACGCACCGGCCACGGCACGGCCGGCTTGGGGCACCGGCCCTTAAGTCGCGGGAGTAGTGATTGTTTATCGGCCGCCGCCAGGATAACCCGGCGGCGGCCGTTTAAGCTATAGAGCTACTTCCAGCTCTTGATCCAGTCCTCGGTCCGCATGCCCGCCGGGGCGTTGACCTGGAAGGAGGGGAACACCTCCAGCCGGTCCGGGTCCAGGATGGGGAAGGGGTAGTCCTTGGTCATCTTGGTGATGCCCACCAGGCAGTCCTCGCGGGCGTTGTGGTCCTTGTTGATGGTCAGATAACCGCTGGGGGTCTCAAATCCCAGGTTGCCCATGGCCTTGGCGATTTCGTCGATGGTGGGCCAGCCGCCCACCAGCGAAGCCGCCTTTTCCACCGCCACCTTGTAGGCGGTGATGGCCTGGAAGGCGTGGTAACTGGGATAGGTGGGGTACTTGTTGTAGCGCTTTTTGTACTCGGCCACGAACCACTTGTTGAGCGGCCACTTGTCCCAGGCGGGATACAGGAAGTAGTGCGCACCGGCACAGCAGACGAACTGGCCCTCGGGGAAGGCCGCGCCCACCTCCTGCGGATAGGGCTCGCCCCGGCTCAGGGCCATCTTGGCCTGCTTGAACAGCCCGGCCGCCTTGGCCTGCTTCATGAAAGTGACCGCGTCGCCGCCCCACAAAGAACTGTGGATGATCTGGGCGCCCGATCCCTGCAGGGCGCTGACGTGGGCGGTGAAGTCGGTGGTGAAAATTTTGGGCCACAGGGTCTTGACCACCTCCACACCGGGGATGAGCTTCTTGATGGCCAGCTCGAAGATGTGCCAGGAGTCGCGGCCCCAGGCGTAGTCCTGGTTGATGCCGGCGATCTTTTTCACATTTGGCATGTATTTCTTGATGGCCAGGGCCAGGGCGATGTTGTCTTGGCCCAGGTGGGCGGCGGTGCGGAAGCCCAACTCATACTTGGGGGTCTTGTAAGGGCTCTTCTTGCCCTCCATGAGCACGTGGGTGCCGCAGTCATAAGCCAGCATCAGGCCGCCCAGCTCGTCGGACAGGGGCAGCACCGCCTTGCAGTCGCCGGAGGAGATGTAGCCCAGGATGACGTCGACCTTGTCCTCCAGGATCAGCTTGCGGGCCAGCTCCACCTGACCCTTGGCGCCGCCGGCCTCGTCCAGGCTGATCAGCTTGATCTTGCGGCCCAGGATGCCGCCCTGCTTGTTGTAGATATCGGCCATCATCTTGTAGGAGTTGTCGCCGGGGATGCCGAAGGGCCCGGCCGCCGGTCCACTGAGGAAGCTGATGGCCGCCACTTTGATGGGCCCTGAGGGCACGCCGCGTTTCTTGGCGGCCGCGGCTCCGCCCGCTCCCAACAGGCTGGCCGCCGCCGCGCCGCCGGCCACCGCGCCCGCGGTCTTCAAAAAGCTTCTACGATCGCTCTTGTTACCCATGTTTCCCTCCCTGCTATAAGGGTGCATAAAAAAATAGACCTGGCCGCCGTCCAAAGGGCAGCCGTTGTACCCGTCGGGGCCCCTTCGTAGTTCAATATGCTGAAATCGGCGATTTCTGGCCGGGCGAACAATACCCCTCAAGCCGCCCTCAATCGCTTCTGATGATTCAACCGGCTACAAACCTCTACAAAGAGCAAGTATCGTGCCTAAAACATCCTTCGCAAAAGGCTTGTAATTGTTGCAAATATCATTTGAGGGGCAGGATCCGCTTCTGGACCTTTCATTGCATTTTTGCAACGAATCCAAAGTCCCAGGCGGGAACGTACATTATTATTATTTGGTATTTTTACTTAATTTTAATTATTGCATAATCGCAAATACATTTCATTTATGCAAGGCATATTTGGTCATCTTGCGCCACAGGGTGCTGGGATGCACCCCCAGGGCCCGCGCCGCCTGGTTGAGGCTGGGCTGTTTTTCCAGGACGCTTTTTATTACCTGGACCTCCAGGGCCGCCACCGCCTCTTTGAGCCCCTGGCCGGGCAGGAAAGCCTGGCCCGCCGAAGGGGAGCGTTTCAACTCGCCGGGCAGATCGGCCAGGGTGATGGCCTCTCCTTCGCTCATGATGGCCATGCGCTCCACGATGTTCAACAGCTCGCGCACGTTGCCGGGGTAGTCGTAGCGCATCAGGGCGTCGAGCACCTCTGGCTCCAGGCGTTTTTTACCGCCGGGAACCTGATTGCTGTGCTCCAGCAGCCTGAGGCACAGCTCCGGTATATCCTCGCGCCGCTGACGGAGCGGGGGCAGGTTGATGGGCACCACGTTGAGGCGGTAGTAGAGGTCTTCGCGGAAACCACCCTCGGCCACCAGGGCCTTCAAATCGCGGTTGGTGGCGGCGATGATGCGCACGTCCACCTTGGTGGGGCCGGTGCCGCCCACCCGGGTGAAGGTGTGCTCTTCTATCACCTCCAACAGTTTGACCTGCATGGCCGGGGTCAACTCGGCCACCTCGTCCAGAAACACGGTGCCGCCGTGGCCGGCCTCGATCAGCCCCGCCTTGCCCGCCGGAGCGGCGCCGGTGAAGGCGCCTTTGGTGTAGCCGAACAGCTCGCTCTCCATCAGGGTCTCGGGGATGGCGCCGCAGTTTATCTTGACGAAAGGCCCCTCCTGGCGCGGGCTCATCTGGTGGATGATGCGGGCCAGCATGGATTTGCCCACCCCGGACTCGCCGGAGAGCAGGACCACCGCTTCCACCGCCGCCGCCTTCACCGCCTTTTGCACCACGCGCACCATGGCGTTGGACTTGACCACCATGTCCTGCAGAACGTGTTCAAATTGCTCCAGCTCGAACAGGGACTGGTGGTAGCGGGCCGAGAGCAGGCGGCTTTCCTCCAGTTTGCCCCGCAGTTGGTTGAGGCTGGTCATGTCGCGCACGTTGGTGACCACCAGTACGATGTTGCCTTCCTCGTCGAACACCGGGTTGCCGGTGACCATCACCTGCTTGCCGCCGGTGATGTTTTGCATGATGGTCAGGCTGACCCCCTTTTTCAGGACATCCAGGGTCACCGACTTGTCCAGCACATGGTCGGCCACCAGCTCGCGCATGTTCTTGCCGATGAGATTTTCGCGCTTGAGGCCCGTGATGCGCTCATAGGCGCTGTTGACCCGTATGGTGTTGGCCGCCCCGTCGGTGATATACATGCCGTCGTGGGAGGTCTCGAAGATGGCCTCCAGTTCGCGGTGCAGCTTCTGATAGCCCTGCAACTCGGAGATGATGCGCTCGTAGTGAGAGATGTCCTGGAAGACGCTGATCGCCCCCGCCACCCTGCCCTCCACCAGAATAGGGTTGCGGTTGGCGATGATGGTGGCGCTGGGAAACTTGATGCGCGCCCCGATCTGGGGCCGGCCGGTCTGCAGAATCTTCTTGAGGTCGGTCCAGCCCTCGGGCCTGACCTCGGACAAGTGCCGGCCCACCGCCGGTTCTGCCTCCGGGGCCAGCATGTTCTGGGCCGCCCGGTTGTAGATCAGAACCATGCCCTTATCGTCGATGATGACGATACCGTTGTCCGAGGCGTCCAGCATGGGAGCCAGCGCCCCCAGGGCCTGGGCCATGCCTTGCTTTTCGCTGCCGGCCATCTGGGCTTCCCTGTTCAGGGTTTAAGTGATTTGCGGGTCTAATCTTAGCACAGCGCGTTTGGTTTGGGCTCCCCGGCCGCTGGCGGAGCCCGCCCGGCCCGAAAAACCCATTTGCCACGGCTTTGTCTTGACTTCGCGCCCGGCCAATTAATATATTTCAGTATATTGAATCTTTGGAAGCAAGGGAAACAAGGCATGGACTCTTTGGGCGAAAAGCTTCGTGATTTGCGCAAGTCCCAGGGCCTGTCGCTCAAACAGGTGGCCGGGCGCGTGGGGTGCTCGCCTTCCTATTTGTCCATGGTGGAAAACTCCAAGCTGGACCCCTCCATCAGCCGCTTGAAGAAGATTGCCGAGGGCCTGGGCAGCACCATCGTGGACCTGTTCCAGGAATCCGGCGGTGAGGATGTGGTGATGCGGGCCCACAAGCGGCCCCGGGCCTCCTTTGGCCGCTCCAAGCTGCGCATCGAGATCCTGGTGCCGCAACTGCCCGACAAGGCCATGGACGCCCGCCTGGCCACCGTGGGGCCCGGCGGCGGCAGCGAGGGCGATTACCGCCACAACGGCGAGGAGTTCGGGCTGATCCTGGAAGGCAGCCTGGAGCTGACCGTGGAGGGGGCCACCCACAAGCTGAATAAGGGCGACAGCTTTTATTTTCATTCCAACCGGGAGCATCGTTTCATGAACCCCGGCGATAGGGACTGCGTCATCGTCTGGGTCAACCATCCCCCCAGTTGGTAAGCCGGCTTTAGAAAGCACAAATCATGTGGGCAGCGCGTTTTCACCAAGTGGGCCGGCCCCTGGCCATCGAAGAGATAACCACCCCCAGTCCGGGCCCTGGTGAAGTATTGATCCAGGTCATGGCCTGCGGGGTCTGCGGCTCGGACATCCATATCGCCTTTGAGGGCGTCACCCCGACGGCCTTCACCCCCATCACCCTGGGGCATGAGCCGGCCGGGGTGGTGGCCGAGGCGGGTGCGGGAGTTAAAGACTTTGCCCCCGGCGACCGGGTGGCAGTGTGCCCCTTGCTCACTTGCGGCAACTGCCTCAACTGCAAAAGCGGCAACCAGCAGGTCTGCCTGCAGCGGCGCTGTATCGGCATCCAGGCCGAGGGCGCCCTGGCCCAGTTCATGCTGGCGCCGGCGGCCAACCTGGTGCCCCTGCCTGACGAAGTATCTTTTGAAGAAGGCGCGGTGATCACCGACGCGGTGGCCACCCCCTTCCACGCCATCTTCGCCACCGGCGGCCTGAAGCCCGGCGAGAGCGTGGCCGTGTTCGGCTGTGGTGGTTTGGGCATCCACGGGGTGCAACTGGCCCGGCTGGGCGGGGCGGCCCAGGTCATCGCGGTGGATGTGCGCGATCACGTCCTTGAGCGCGCCCTGGCGGTGGGGGCTGATGAGGTGATCAACGCCTCGGCCACCGACCCGGTGACAGCCGTCAAGGACCTCAGCAAAGGCCTGGGCGTGGACTTGGCAGTGGAGCTGGTTGGTGCGGCGGCCACCATCGCCCAGTCGGTGGAGGTCTTGCGCCCCGGCGGGCGGACGGTGGTGGCCGGCCTGGGGCCGGAGCCCATCCAGACCCTGCCCCCCACCCTATTCGTGCGCAGCGAATTCAAATTGCTGGGTTCTTACGGCTTCACGGTGTCGGAAACCGCCCGCCTGGTGGAACTGACCGCCTCGGGCCGCCTGGACCTGTCCGGCTCGGTGAGCAGGGTGTTGCCTTTGAAGGGCGTCAATGAGGGGCTGGAGCAGTTGCACGAGAAAATCGGCGATCCCATCCGCATCGTGATCCAGCCCAACTCGTGAAAGAAGCTTCTTCAAGCTCTCCTTTTAGGTGATATGTGAAGCGGAAGCAACTGTGTTTCTTGTCAAGCAGAAATTGGCTTCCAGGGTTTGTTGTCCCTGAGCATTGCGTTGAGTATGACCAGCATTTTGCGCATGCACGCC
>JANQFN010000292.1 GCA_028277825.1 Desulfarculaceae bacterium | reverse complement strand
GCTGGACCACGGGGTGGACCTGGAGCCGGCTGAGATCGAGCTGCTGGCCGGAGCCGGGGCGCGGGTGGCCCACTGCCCCGAGTCCAACATGAAGCTGGCCTCCGGGGCGGCACCCCTGGCCGCCATGCTGGCCGCCGGGGTCAGCGTGGGCCTGGGCACTGACGGCTGCGCCTCCAACAACGATCTGGACCTTTTGGGCGAGATGGACACCTGCGCCAAGCTGGCCAAGGTCAGCGAGCGCGACCCCACCGTGGCCTCGGCGGATGAGGCCCTGTCCCTGGCCACACGCATGGGCGCGGCGGCCTTTGGCCAGGCCGACAATCTGGGCGTGCTCAAAGAAGGTGCCCTGGCCGACGTTATCGTGACCGATATTGACCAGCCTCACCTGACCCCCATGTATAACCCGGCCTCGCATTTGGTCTACGCCGCCCGGGGCGGGGATGTGATGCACACCATCTGCCACGGCGAGGTGCTGATGGAAAACCGTAAGGTGCTCTGCCTGGACGCCGAAGAGGTGATGGCCAAGGCCCGGGAGCAGGCCCGAGCCCTCACCGGGCGCGGGGTGGCCTGATGGCTGCGGGCCGCCTGCTGGTGCGCGGCGGGCCCCTGTGGGCCGGGCCGGGGGCCTATTGGCCCCAGGGCGCGGTGGCCGCCGAGGACGGCTGGATCACCTACGCCGGGCCGGAGGATGACGCCCCGCCGCTGGAGGGCGCCCAGGTGATCGAGGCGGGCGGCGGGCTGATCATGCCCGGGTTGATCAACGCCCATTGCCACGGGGCCATGACCCTGTTCCGGGGCCTGGCCGACGATCTGCCCCTGGATGTCTGGCTGAACCAGCACATGTTCCCGGCCGAGGCCCGCTGGGTGGATGAAGAGATGACCCGGCTGTGCAGCCTGCTGGCCGCGGCTGAGATGCTGCTTTCGGGCACCACCACCGTGGGTGACGCTTATTTCTGCATGCAGGGAGCCGCCCGGGCCTATGAGGCCGCCGGTATGCGCGCGGTCTTGATGCAGGGCCTGATCGACTTCCCCGCGCCGGGCGCACCGGAGCCGGCCGAAAACATCCAGGTGTGCCGGGATTTCGTGGAGGCCTGGCAGGGCAAGAGCCCCCTGATCACTCCCGGCGTCTTCGCGCACAGCGTGTACACCTGCTCACCCCAGACCCTGGAGGCGGCGGCCGAGTTGTGCAATGAACTGTCCTGTCCCTGGCACACCCATCTGGCCGAGACCTCCGAGGAGGTGGGCCAGACCGCCGAGCTGTACCAGGCCTCGCCAGTGGCCCACCTGGAGGAACTGGGCCTCTTGGCCCGGCTGGACGCGGCGGTGCACTGCGTGTGGCTGGGGCCGGGCGAGGCTGAACTCTTGGCTCGGCGGGGGGTGGCGGCGGTGCTCTGCCCCGAGTCCAACGCCAAGCTGGCCTCGGGCGTGGCCGACGTGACCGGCCTATTGGCCGCCGGCTGCGCCGTGGGCCTGGGCACGGACGGCCCGGCCTCCAACAACGACCTCAATCTACTGGGCGAGGTGTCCCTGCGCTCGCGCCTGGCCAAGCTGATCTCCGGCGACCCGGCGGCGCTGCCGGCCGAGGCCGCCCTGGACCTGGCCCTGGCCGGCTCGGCCCAGGCCCTGGGCCTGGTGGGCGTGGTGGGCCGTCTGCAGCCGGGCTATGCCTGCGACCTGATCGTCCTGGACTTGGATCTGCCTCACCTGACGCCCCTGTACAACCCGGCCTCGCACCTGGTCTACGCCGCCAGCGGGCGAGAGGTGCGCCAGGTGGTGGTGCAGGGCAGGCAACTGGTCAAGGACCGGGAGGTCCTGAGCTTTGATGTAAATGAAGTGATGGCCAGGGTCCGGGAGCTGGCCACCAAGGTCAGGGCGGGTTAAAAACCGTCCAGCCATGGACACCCAAATAAAGCAATAGACGTCATTGCGAGGAACGCCGGTGTAAGAGGTCGGTAATATAAGGTGCCCGCCCCGGCGCTCCGTGGCAATCCTCGGTTTCCCATAAAGAGTTTGTAATAATGGCCTGTCTGCCCCTTCTTCTCTTTGCCCGCTAGCCTTTTCGTTCAGGCAGAGATTGCTTCGTCGCAAGGCTCCTCGCAATGACACTGTTTTCAAAACAAACACCATTGTCATTGCGAGGAGCGGCCTTTTGGCCGCGACGCGGCAATCTCTGTTTGAAAAAAACACAACAATAAATCGCCTGGGGCCTTGGTTCCGAAAGGGTGCTTTTCCCCAATTAGAGGAAAAGAAAGAGGTCGCCAAGGGAAAATGCATTGGCATTGAAAAAATCTTGGCCAGCCCTGACAATTGTGTTGTCGGGATCGTGGAGCGACAAGAGGTTTCAGTGTGGAGTTTGGTTGGAAGAAAAGAAGTTGGTAAAAGGATGAATCGATCAGGCCACCGCTGAGAATGTCTTGGGGTGCCGTCCTATGGCGAGGCCGGATCGCTGAGACCTCTTGTGCCTATGGCACCCGGACAATGAATTGTCCGGGCTACCCGGAAAAGATACAGACCTCAGCCCTTCACCAACTCTTGAATCTTGACCACCGCCTCCTCGGGCGTAGCCGCCTGCGCCATACCCTCGATCTCCCAGGAGCCCAGGCCCACCACCGGCCTCCCGGTCTTGAGCGCGTGGCCGATCTCGGACAAGGTCCCGGCCCCGCCGGCCACGGCGATGGCCCCCAGGCCGGCGTACACCACCAGGACGTTCCTGGCCTGGCCCAAGCCGGTGGGGATCACCACTTGGCACCAGGGGTTGGCCGCCCGGCGGTCGGTCACGGGCAGGATGCCCACGGTGAGACCCCCGGCCTCGCAGCAGCCCTGGCAGGCGGCGGCCATCACCCCGCCCAGTCCCCCGGTGACCACCCCGAAGCCAGCCTCGGCCAGGAGCCGGCCCACCTGGCGGGCGCGGTCCAACTGCTCCTCCGTGGCGCTGCCCGCCCCGATCACGCTGATAAATTTGGCTGGCTCTACCATCCGTGTTCTCCCACCAAGTCGACAAAGCGGCAACCGCCCAGGTCCTCGCTGATCAGTTCGTCGCCCCGTTTGGTGACCCGCATCAGGGTCTGGATGCCCCGGCTGCCCACCGGCACCACCAGGCGGCCGCCCTCGGCCAACTGCTCGGTCAGGGGCCGGGGTACCTCGGGCGCGCCGGCGGTGACCATGATGGCGTCAAAAGGGGCCTCCTCGGGCCAGCCCTGGGAGCCGTCGCCCACCTTGAGGTTCACGTTGAAGATCTTGAGCTGCTCCAACACCGCCTGGGCCCTTTTGGACAGAGCGGCGATGTACTCGATGGAATAAACCCAGTCGCAGAGTTTGGCCAGGATGGCGGTCTGGTAACCGCTACCGGTGCCGATCTCCAGCACCTTTTCGGAGCCGGTGAGGCCCATGGCATCGGTCATGATAGCCACCATGTAAGGTTGACTGATGGTCTGGCCGTCGCCGATGGGCAGGGGGTGGTCCTCGTAAGCCCGGGGCCACAGGGCCTCGTCCATGAACAAATGGCGCGGGATGTCGTTGAAGGCCTTGAGCACCTGCGGGTCCTTGATGCCGCGGGCCGCGATCTGGTCGCTGACCATGCGGCGCCGGCGCACCTCCATGTCGCGGTAGGGGGCCAATAGCCTCTCCGGGGGAAAGTCAAATTGTTTAAAATACTGCCGGCGCTCCACGGGCCGGCAGGTGTTTACTTGGCCCAGTCGCCGGCCACCAGACGGGCGCTCAAGTGCCAGCCCTCGGCGTCCTCACTCAGCCAGGCCTCCAGATAGCCCGGGGGGAAGCGGGCCGGGCCGAACTTCATGTTGCCCTGCCACCAGTAGCCGCACAGCCCCGGCGCGCCCAAGAGGCTCACCGGCCGGGGCAGGGAGTAGAGCCGGGCCTGATACAGGGCGTGCTGGTGTCCGGCGATCAGGGCCACCAGGCGGCGCTTGAGAACCAGCTTGAACACCTCCACCGCCCGCTGGTCGGTGTTTCTCAGCGCCACCCCGGAATGGTCTTTGGATTTGATAACGTCGTATTCCATCAGGGGGTTGGCCCCGGCCAGGGGCGAGGCCAGGGGATAGTGGGTCACGATGACCAGCGGGGTGTCCTTGGGGATCAGTTTCAGTGCGGCCTTGAACCAGTCCAGGGCCTCCCAGGGAAGCATGCCGGTGTCCTTGACCTTGCCGTCGGGCTCCACGCCCAGGCCGTCGTTGTCCAGAAACACCAAGGCCACCGGCCCCAGGAAGTACACCTGCCGGGCCGGACCGAAGTGCTGGCGCCACAGCTTGCGATGGGCCTTGCCGCCGGTGTAGCGCACGTCGTGGTTGCCCGGGGTGCCCCGCCAGGGGGAGGGCAGCATCTCGGTGGCCTTCACCGCCAGGGCGTATTGCCCTTGGGCGTGGGCCATATCGCCCTTGTCGGCGTCCATGGTCAGATCGCCGGGCACAATCACCAGGTCGGGCTTCTGCTGACGTATGCGCGCCGCCGCCTTGCTCCAGACCCGCATGGGCAGGTCAGAGTTCACGTTCTTCCACCAGGGGCCGATGGGCGGGAACTGTTTGTCATACAGGTGGGGGTCGCTGATGATGGCCAGAGAGATGCGCTTGCCCAGCGGCCGGGCCTTGGCCAGCTTGAACTCCACGGATTGGGTGGTTTTGGCCAGGGGCAGCCACCAACGCCCGCTGGTGAGGTAGCCGCTGGGCGCGGCCACGCTGAGTATCCGGCCCGGGGCGCTGGTGAGCTTAAAGCGCCCGTCCGGGCCGCTCTTGACCAGGCCGGTCTCGTCGCTGATCAGGGCGCCGGCCACCGGCTGGCCGCCGGGGCCCAACACCCGGCCGCTGACCTCCAGGGCCCAGACCGGCGTTGTAAGCAGGATCAGGAGCAGCAAGGCGCTGAGTGCAGCGCGGATGTATTGCCTCATGTGATTCCTCCCCGGGTTTTTCTCTGATGCCTGATGGTTCTCAGTTGGACAAGACCTATTTTACACCATAGGGAGCCGCCAGGTGGCCCTGAGTAAAGCACCGGTCAGGTTGGCGGGCTAGGTGAGGGATGACTGGGCTAGCCGCCCATTTTGCTGCGGGCCAGGGCCATTTTCAGGCGGGGGATCATCTGGGAGGGCGGCACGAAGCCCACCATGCGGCTCTCTGTGATCTCCTTGCCCTGGGGATCGAACACCACGATGGTGGGCACCCCGCGAATCCGGTTGATCTGCATCAGGCGCTGTCCATCCGGACCGGGACTTTGGGTCAGATCCACCGTCAGGGGCACGAAACTGTTGAACAGCCCCTGCACCTCGGCACTGGAGAAGGTCTTGGCCTTCAGTTCCTTGCAGGGGGGGCACCAATCGGCGGTGAAATAGAGCACCACCGGTTTGTTGTCTTTCTGGGCCTGGGCCATGGCCTGGGGCGAATAGGGGGTCCAGGCTATCTTGTCGGTGCCGGCCGGCTGGCTATAGAACCACCAGAAGGCCACGGCGGCCACCACTATCACCAGGCCGGCAACGCGCTTGAAGGTCACGAATCGATCCTTTCCGCTCTTTTCGAAAAAGCCCAGGTAGACGCCGCCGGCCGCCCCGGCTAGGACCATCAGCCACAAGGAGGCGCTGCCGCCGATCAGGGGCTCGGCCACGTCGATGGCCATGATCACCAGCACCAGGCCGAAAAACTTGCGCACCCACAGCATCCACTCGCCGGCGCCGGGCAGGCGCGAGATGGAGCCGGAAAACACCGCCAAGACCGCCAGGGGCAGGCCCAGGCCGGCGGCCAGCAGGAAGAAAACCAACAGGCCGTAGCCCAGGTGGCCCACCTCGGCCACGTGGTTCATCAGCCCCACCACGAAGGGCCCCACGCAGGGCGCGGCCAACAGGCCCACGGTGAGGCCCATGATAAAGGTGCCGCCCAGTCCGCCGCGGTTGGCAGCGGCCATGCGGTTCAGGGCCTGGGGCAGGCGTATCTCCCACAGCCCGAACATGGACAGAGCCAGGGACAAGAGCACCGCCACCAAGAGGGCGATCACCACGGGATGGCTCAGGGCCTCGCCCAAGAAGCCACCGCTGACCGAGACCACCCCGCCCAGGACCGAGTACATCACGGCCATGCCCGCCCAGTAGGCCAGGGCCGAGAGCATCAGGCCGCCGCGCCCGCTTTCCCGCCCCCCGAAATAGCCCACCGTGATGGGGATCAGGGGATAGACGCAAGGGGTCAGGTTGAGGGCCAGCCCGCCCACGAACACCAGGCCCATCACCCAGATGAAGGACAGGCCGCCAAAGGGGTCATCCGCGCCCGCCGAGGCGGCCCAGGCCGGAACCGAGGGCAACAAAACCAGGCCCAGGGCGATTGCTGTTACGGCAAGGTTCCTGATTTTATATTTGGGCTGGGGTTTCATGTAGTCCCGGCGCTGGTGCTTGGCTGGCCGAAGATTCGGCGGAACAATGGTTATGAATCTACCGGAGCCGCCTATGGCGGTCAAACGAAAACCGGCTCAAACCAGACTGGTTTCTGGGCCTTTCCCGCGCGGGTTTTCTTGGCGGCACGGCCAAAATTGTTCACCGGCTACGCGGGCTTACCCTTTACAGGCGTTTAGTAATCTGTTATTTTGTTTGGAACGTGTTTTGCTGGATAAATGTGTCCGCTCCGGAAGGTTTTATGAAGCTCCGCCTGACAATCATCTTGGCCCTCGTCGCGCTTTTGGCCGGCGGCTGCGCCACCTCCGTTAAGCAGAGCAGCGCGCCCTCGCCCAGCCAGGGGCAGCGCGCCAAGCTGCCCAAGCCCTCTCAACAAGAGATCTCCATCCGGGTGGCCCAGGAGTTGAAGGTCCTGGGCGAGAAGGAAGTGGTCACCGAAAAGACCGAGCCCGGCGAACCCGGCAAGGTCACCTATGACATCCCCATCGTCATCAACAAGCAAGTCGAGTATTTCATAGACTATTTCCAGACCCGGGTGCCCAAGCGCTTCGCCATCTGGCTGGCCCGCTCCGGGCGCTTCGGCCCCATGATGCGCAAAATACTCAGGGAATACGGCCTGCCCGAGGACCTGATCTACCAGGCCATGATCGAGAGCGGCTTTTCCTGCCAGGCCTATTCACGGGCCCACGCGGTGGGGCCCTGGCAGTTCATCCGGGGTACCGGCCGGCGCTACGGCCTTAAAATAAACTACTGGGTGGACGAGCGCCGCGACCCGGTGAAATCCACCCACGCCGCCGCCCAGTATCTCAGGGACCTGCACGCCGAGTTCGGCTCCTGGTATCTGGCCGCGGCGGCCTACAACGCTGGCGAGGGCAAGATCCGTAAGGCCCTCAAGCGCTACAAGGCGGATGACTTCTGGTCCATCAGCCAGCGGCGGCGGCGCTATTTAAAGCGCGAGACCAAGCAATACGTGCCCAAGATGATCGCCGCGGCCATCATCGCCAAGGAGCCGGAGAAGTACGGCTTCGACAACATCAAGTACCAGCCGCCCCTGAGCTACGACCTGGTCCAGGTGCATCCCGGCACCTCCCTGGGCGTGGCCGCCAAGCTGGCCGGCATCTCCACCCGACAGCTCTCCAGACTCAACCCGGAGCTGAGGCGTTGGGCCACCCCGCCCAGCGGCGGCAAATACACCCTGCGCATCCCCAAAGGGGCCAAAGACTCGTTCATGGTGGCTTACGCCAAGCTGCCTCCGCCCAAGCGCAAGGCGCGCATCGGCGCGGTCACGGTTCGGGTGAGAAAGGGCGACACCCTGGGCCGCATGGCCCGCGCCCATGGAGTCCGGCTGCAAGACCTGATGGCCATGAACCCCCACCTCAACCCCCGGCGGCTCTCCATCGGGCAGAAGGTGGTGGTGCCCCCCAGCGGCGCCGCCGGGCGCTACTACGCCAAGAGCAAGAAGCGGGTCAAAAAGACCACCCGCCTGGCTTCGGGGCCGCGGGGCACCCGCAAGATCGTGCGCCAGTTGATGTTGTAGGCCCGGGCGATCTCCCACAGGGTGTCGCCCTTTTTCACCCGGTGCACGATCTTG